>NZ_JAUBQD010000095.1:0-16820 GCF_036701085.1 Microcoleus sp. Pol7_A1 | reverse complement strand
TAGCTAATTTAGGATAATTACATTTACGTCAAGGAGCTTAACTACACAGAGGCTTTGACTGTTTTCGGAGATGTCTAGTCAACAATCACGGATGGTGCAACCGGAATCGATCTAATTCATCTGCGTTAATCAGTGTTAATCTGCCTGTATCTGCGGTGAAAACAAGAAAATTTATTAACCGCAGATGACAAGAGATTGACGCTGATTCATGCAGAGGTCGAGAACAGAGATAGGAATAATTGCGATGCTAATAGATTTGATATGACTTATTGCTTCAAATCAATGGCAACAAAATTTCAAATTCAGTACCTGTACCGGGCGTAGAATGCAAATTTAACTTGCCTTTATGCTTTTCCGTAACAATTTGATGGGTAATTGCCAACCCCAAACCGGTACCTTTCCCGGCGGGTTTAGTGGTGAAAAATGTCTCAAAAATCCGCCGCTGAATTTCTGGCGGAATTCCCGGCCCGTTATCGGCAATTCGGATGGCTATCCAAGCGTTATTTTGATTTGTTTCGCTTGCTTCTGGGCTGAAATCGCAGTTTTGGCTGGCGGAGGATAGCTGTTTTGAATTTTGTCGATCGCCCATAACATAGTTTTGAATTAATTCCGAATTCACGCAGTCTCCGTCAGAACTGTCTATTACCTCGGTTTCAATAGTAATCGCAGGCACAAAACCTTTTTCTCCTTTTACCTCTTCCAAAGCGTCGATCGCATTGCTGATAATATTCATAAATACCTGGCTCAACTGACCAGAGTAACACTTGAATAAAGGCAAATCACCATAACTTTTAACTACTTCAATCTCGTACTTAAGACGGTTTTTCATAATTAGCAGCGTACTGTCAATACATTCGTGGATGTTAGCTTGTTTCAAGCGGGCTTCGTCCATGTGAGAAAAAGTGTGCAAGCTGGTGACGAGTTCGGTCAGCCTCTCGGATGAAACTTTCATACTTTTGAGAATTTCCACCCAATCTTTTTGCAAAAAATCGAAGTCTATGTTTTTTTTGAATCCGTCAATTTTTTCGCTGTCACCGACAATGTGTTCGTAAGCAGACAGCAAATCCATGATGTCTTTCGAGTAGTTGGACAAAAAGCCAATATTTCCCCTGATGCAGGTGACGGGATTTCTAATTTCGTGGGCGACTCCAGCTACCATCTGCCCCAAACTGGCTAGTTTTTCGGTTTGAATTAGTTGAGATTGAGTTTGCTGCCTCAGCAATTTTGTCGCTAGTTCGTGAATGTTGGATTGGGCTACTAACAGTTCGTGTACGTCTAGCAAAGTATAAGTTTGAGGCGACACTTGAACTACAATCGGTTCGTAAAGCAGTTCTTTCGATCGCAACAGCGACTTCCTGGCTGCATCCACGATTAAAGTATTGCTGGGAAAAATTAAATTCTCAGTTTCGGCAAACCGATACAAAGCGCTAACAGGCCGCTTTAAAAATAATTCTCGCCCAAAAGGACGGCTGATAAATTCTAAAAATCTCCGCCGGGAAATCATACCGGCAAACTCACCTTGATGGGTCACAATGACTCCCGGTAACAGCGGATTAGATTCTAACATCTGGGAAATTTGCATTCCCCAATCCGTAGCTTCTACCTGAAAATCGTAAAGCGACAATTCTTGGAGAGTAGAGTCTAAACAAAGTTCTCTGATGGAAGCCTGGGACGTGGTTTGGACTGGTCTTTCTACGCAGGAGGTATTCAACATAAATTCATCAGCACGCTTTTTTAGGGTTCTATTTGCCAGCAGACCTTCAGCTACCAAAGGTCAGCAAGTGAGTTGCTGACTGCTTCGATCGGCATTCGCCTAGC
Organism: Microcoleus sp. Pol7_A1; assembly: GCF_036701085.1. Taxonomy (NCBI): domain Bacteria; kingdom Bacillati; phylum Cyanobacteriota; class Cyanophyceae; order Oscillatoriales; family Microcoleaceae; genus Microcoleus; species Microcoleus sp. Pol7_A1. Next base: position 15,002 of record NZ_JAUBQD010000095.1, on the reverse strand, counting down.
AAACTGCATTTTAAATTACACAAAAAACTGACTGTAGTAAATGAAATTTTACCACTTAAAGTATTAGGCAAGATTGAGTATAACCGAGATAAATGCGCCCTGGTAATTATACCTGACTTTATTTTATACTGACTTGAGCGGTATTAACGCTTGGTTCGACTATTTAACTATTCATTAACCTTAAGTTATCGTCTTAACCTTTTGTTAATAAATTATTATACTGAGAAATATAATTGATTGACTAATTGATTGACAATAGAAGAAAATCGGAATTGCCCGATCGCCTCTGCGATACAGCGAAATTAAACAAGTTAAAAGCACAAAGCCAGGGCGATCGCGTCCCTGAGTTTTAGGTCGCTAAGCGCGATAGCTGGGCTCCCCGCAAGCTAAGGCATTTGAGGCGATTTCATCCTATCTCCCCGATCCGGTACTCGCAACCCCCCGTAACGGTAGGTATGCCAGTCACACCCGCGTGTGAGTCCTCTATCGGTTTGTAGTGAGGACTTTAGTCCTCACTACAAACCAATTTTATAGCAATTCTTCGATCGCACATAATATAAAACAGTCAACCTCGCCCGCAATCTCCAAAATCAGCCCAGGCAGTTGTTCTACAATCAACCATTGTTAACCGAAAGATCCATCAAATCGGCGACGGTTGGCAGAGTCAATTATTGATTGGCTGTACGAGGCGGATATGAAGAAAAATTCAGTCAAATTTAAACAAGTTTAACCAGTCAAAATCATTCAAGGCATCAGCCTTGATTAAATTAGAATGTCTACAAAATGCCGCAAAAAAAAGGCAAAAAAAAATTAACTGGATCTTAACTTAGTGCTATGCTTTGGTATGATCTACAAGGAGTTCTACCAAAGACGTATAACTAAATAGCAATCTACCAGTAGGTGATCGATGCAACCGGGCTTAACAAATCAGTTAAACAATGCTTTTACCCTTTTTCTCAGCTTGTTAGTAGAGGCAATACCTTTTCTGCTGCTCGGAGTTTTATTTTCAGGTTTGCTGCTGGGGTTTGTAGACGAACGCAAACTCGTATCGCGCATCCCGCGAAACCCGCTGCTGGGGGCTTTGATGGGCAGTTCGATCGGCTTTTTGTTTCCCGTGTGCGAGTGCGGTAACGTGCCCGTAGCCCGCAGGTTACTGATGCAGGGAGTGCCCGCACCAGCGGCGATCGGCTTTTTGCTCGCGGCCCCCACCATCAACCCCGTGGTAATTTGGGCTACTTGGACGGCATTTCGCGATCAGCCAGAAATTGTAGTTTTGCGGGTGGTATTTTCCCTAGTCACAGCCACAATTATCGGCTGGGTATTCAGCGCCCAAAAAGACTTGCGGCCTCTGCTGCAAGCTTCTGTAGCCCGCGCCATCCCCTTGCCAAAACCAGAGTTTTCCGAAAAAGAGCTCGTCCAAGCCAACACTCCGGTGCTGTTGCAGTCGGGAACATTTATGCTCGGTCAGCCGGGGGGGGCAGTGCCGATCGAATCTTTGCTACAAGACGACTGGAAGCCATTACCAACAGGCAAAACAGAAAAAACCTCGAAACGTTCGTCTATGTTCCACCGCGTTTCTAAAGAGCGTCTGCGCCTGCTTTTAAACACGATGGTACAGGAGTTGCGCGAATTGGGAGGAGTGTTGGTAATCGGAAGTGCGATCGCAGCCATCATTCAAGTTGGCGCACCCCGCGAACTAATTCTCAACCTCGGTCAAGGCCCCGTTTCCTCAATTCTCGCCATGCTGCTATTAGCGGCTGTCGTATCGATTTGTTCTACAGTAGATGCCTTTTTTGCCCTGTCTTTTGCTTCCACATTTACCAGCGGTTCGCTGTTAGCCTTTCTCGTTTTCGGCCCGATGATAGACCTCAAAGGCATCGGTTTAATGCTGTCAATTTTTAAAAGTCGAGCCGTAGTTTACATAATTGTCTTGGCAGCTCAGTTAACCTTTTTAATGACCCTCGCTGTCAACTTGCATTTAGGTTAATAAATTAGCTCAAACAAACAACTAATACCATTTTCGCTTTTCCCTTTTCAATTACCTTGATTCACGATACGGAAGTCACCGAGCTACGGATAGGTGTTTTTTCTCTTCCCTCTTCCCTCTTTTATCTTGCTTCTTGCCTCTTCCTTCCCCATGACTCTTACAAAATGAATCTTAAAAAAATTAGCCCCTGGCTGGACGCCCTAGCTATCTTAGCGTGGGGAATACTGCTCCTCAAATATTGGATCACCGGCAAATTAAGCATTCTCATTCACCCCAATTACTTTGGGTTGACTCTAGCGGGAGGAATCGGCTTAATGGTTATTGGCGGGTTAAAAACTTGGGAACTCGTAAAACTCGATCGCACCACAAAGCAATCGCGGACATCAGCAGCAAATAACTCTCTCAGAATCACAGAAGTTGAACACGTTACTTTGTTTCCCCCCAGTATCGGCAGCACCTTAATGTTGAGCGTCGCATTAATAGGTTTACTAACAACGCCACGCACTTTTACCAGCCAGACAGCATTAGAACGAGGCCTCACCGAATCTCTGCCAATCACCAGACTGCAACCCCAAGAATTTCGCAATAGTACCCAACCAGAAAAGCGATCGCTCGTCGAATGGGTGCGGCTGTTGAATTTCAATCCCGAGCCCGATACATACAGAGGTCAAAAAGTCAAAGTTCAAGGATTTGTAATTCACCCCCCCAACATAACAGAACAATATATGTGGATCGGGCGTTTTATCATTACCTGCTGCGCGGCAGACGCCTATCCGATCGGGTTGCCGGTAAAATTACTGATCGGTCAAAGCCGGGCCACATTTGCCCCAGACAGTTGGCTAGAAATAGAAGGAGAAACGATCGTAGAAGAACTGCAAGGCAAGCGCAAATTAATCATTCAAGCATCCTCCCTCAAACCAATTCCCGAACCAAAAAATCCTTATGATTATTAGGTATTGAGTAAGTATGAGATTAAATTTTTAGCTTTATTGCGACATGGACACTCAAGACCCGTCCTCCGTATACAAATAAAGATACTGTACAGTCAGCTATAAAAGTGGCAGCAGCATCCTGTAGGAGTTGCAAATAACAAATTCAGCAACTACACTCGTAATTAGGAAATAAATTCTGAGTATATGTCATCAGAAAAAAAATTAGCTATCAAAGGTGCTATCTGGACGATCGCCAGCTATGGAAGCAGTCAAATTATCCGATTTGCCAGCAACTTAATCCTGACGCGTCTGCTTTTGCCCGAATTATTTGGTCTAGTAGGTCTAGCCTACGTTTTCATCACAGGGATTAACTTATTCTCAGACATCGGTCTAGGCCCAAGCATCATCCAGAACAAACGCGGCGAAGATCCTGAATTTCTCAATACCGCTTGGACGCTGCAAGTTATTCGCAGCTTTTTCATTTGGATTTGTTTGGTTATAATTACCCAGCCTGTTGCTAGTTTTTATGGAGATCCCCGTCTCCTGTGGTTGATTCCAATAATAGGTATAAATTCCGTAATAGGAGGGTTTAAATCCACAGCCACATCCAGCCTAGAACGCAAAATGGCAGTGAAGGAAGTAGTAATTTTTGAGTTGGGCATACAGATTGTTTCTACTATAGTAATGATTGTCTGGGCCTGGTTCGATCGCAGCATCTGGGCCATCATTGCCGGCGGCTTGACTGGAGCTGTAATGGAGTTAGTATGGAGCCATTTTTTGATTCCCGGCAAGTCAAACCGCTTTGCTTGGGATAAAGAAGCAGCTAAAGAAATATTTTCTTATGGCAAATGGATATTTGTGTCTACGGCTTTGTTTTTCTTGTGTTCTCAAGCCGATAGACTCATCCTCGGGAAAATATTTACTTTAACAATGTTGGGCATTTACGGCATCGCTTTTACTCTCGGCGATATGCCGCGCCAAGTCATCATCGCCATTAGCGGCAGGGTGATTTTTCCCTCGATTTCTATGCTGGCAGAGTTGCCCCGACAGGAGTTGCGCGCGAAGATACTCAAGAACCGCAAGCTAATTCTAATACCGTTAGCCGTAGGTTTAGCAATTTTTGTGACCTTTGGAGACCAGTTAATTTTAATACTGTACAGGAAAGAGTATTGGGCTGCATCTTGGATGATGCCAATTTTGGCTTTAGGTATCTGGCACACTACCCTCCACAATATGATGGGTTCTTGTCTGTTAGCCGTAGGAAAGTCTCAGTACCCAGCTATGGGCAATCTGCTGACTTTTGTGAATCTATGTATAAGTATACCGCTGGGATACCACTTAAAAGGTAATTTAGGTGCCGTGATTGCTGTAGCTCTCGGCGACCTTCCTACCTATATAGTAACTAACTACGGTTTGTGGCGGGAAGGACTAACTTGTTTTTGGCAGGATCTTCAATTAACAGGGCTGTTTGTAGGGGTGCTGGCAACTCTACTTTGGTGTAGAGTCACTTTTGGTTTGGGTCTGCCAATCGATAAAATATCACCGATGGATTTAATTCCAATCAATACCCTATTTCAGTAAACAAAAAGGAGATTGTCTATATGTCAAGCGAAAAAAATACCAGAAGAAAAGTAATGCACTTTATCTTTTTACAACTGGCTTTGTTACAAGAAATATCGCGAGTTGCCACGAGGTATACTAAACTGATGTTTTTTTATCAAAGAGATCGCATTATAGATTTATTCAAAGAAAACGAACAGCCCGAAAAACCACGGCCCAAAGTCTTTGCGGCTGTCGCACACATTACATCCGTTGAAGAATCTAACAATCCAGAAAAAGCCACAGAAAAAATTGAGAGACTCAGGCACACAATAGATGGACTGTTGACGAGTTTTGCTCATTGCGACCTGACTATTGCGATCCAAACTCTACCAAACAGGCACGTTACAGCGTACTTACCTGAATATCAAATTAAGTGCATTCAGATACAAGAAGGCCCTGAATGCGACCCCATGTTGGTAGAGTTTAGACTTCAGGAAGAATTTGTCGAAAGAGTAGAAAAATTTGACTGGTTTTTATTCATAGAAGATGACATTGTTTTGTACGATGCTTTCATTCTAGAAAAATTAGAAAATTTTAACCGACAAAGCGGGTATGAGAATGCTATTCTTTACCCAAACCGTTATGAAATGGATCAAGGAACTAAGAGATATATTGATTTGACAATACAGCAGCCGCTATTGTGGAATCAGCTATCTAGTGTAGAGATAGAAGGTGTAAAATTTGCGGAGTTTAACAATCCTCATTCAGCATTTTACTGTTTGTCAAGAAACCAGATGAAACAGTGGATAAAATCAGGTCGCATCTTCAAAAATCAAGTAGTGAATGTCGGGCTTTTAGAGAGTGCCGCAACTTTTTGTCTGTTGGAATGTTTCACCATATATAAGCCTCACCCGTCAAACTTAAACTATTTTGAGGTCAGGCATTACGATAGCAAATATTCTAAGCTATATCCCGAACCTGAATCGCCGTATACACTGTCAGCCGTTAATAATAGTTCCAAGATACCCATTGTCAAGGATTCGTGAAAGGGATCTCAGCTAAGTAGTCGTCATGATTATTAGTAGGAGGGGTAGAGCGCCAGTGTTAACCCTCAACCTGTTAAAGAATTGGCGATTTGAGATGGAATTAAAAATCTCAAAGCTCAAACAGTGCTTGACGCAACTGGAACAATGGTAGGGTGCGATACGATCGCCAAAACCTCTCTGGATCGAGCAATTTTTAGCTCTGAGGCACCATACAAGCTAAAATCTCAAATTTCACATCTAAAATCGGTGGAGGCTGTTGGACGTGCAGCAGACTCCACCGATTTTAGATCGTGATTTTAATTCAGTCCTGGAGGCAGCAAAACTTTCAGAAACCGAGTTTTTTACCAACATACTTCGTTGCAGTCCTTTTCGCTGGTAGAAAAAATGGGTTTCTGAGGGTAGGGAGTGCATCTAGGACTGTAAAATTTAAGAGGGAAAATTTGGTAGTTAATTTTCAGCAGAAATAGGAGAGAAAGATTTGTGAGTATTTTTAACAAAAAAATTAATCCTTCACCCTTCGCTATTCTGCCATTCAAACAGCCGATCGACCGCACGGCGATCGCCCTCATGCTAGTGCTGAGCCTATTAATGGGACTGCTACTGCTGAGCGGCGATCGCACAGCACCCAGAGTGCGAGAATTTACCTGGGAAAACAAACAAATCGGCGCCGAAGATACCGGCTTTATCCTCACCTTCTTTCGACCGATGAACCACTCCAGCGTCGAGGAAAACTTAAAGCTAGAACCCCCCCTCCCCGGTAAATTTAGTTGGGCTGGAAGGCGCATGGCTTACACCCTCAAAGATCCAGCACCCTACGGCGTTACCTACACAGTAAAACTCGCCGGAGCAACCGATAAGTATTTCGGAGAAAACAACCAAAATAAAGGAACGCCAATTCAACCGTTTAGCAGTTCCTTTCGCAGCCGCGATCGAGCTTTTGCTTACATCGGCGTCCAAGGCGAAACAGAAAGCAGATTAATGCTAGTCAATCTCACCAGCAGCGACTCAAAACCGATACCGCTGACTCCCAAAGATTTAGTAGTAACTGATTTTAAACCGTATCCTGACAGCGATCGCATTTTATTCTCAGCTACAGATCGATCGATCGCCCGTAGTGGCGGCACCCTAAATCAAGAACTATTCACAGTCACAACCGGTCTCAACCCTCAATCTCCAGGAGTAGAATCTCAGCCGCAGCCAGCAGGTAGACTTGACAAACTATTAGATGCCAAAGATTACCAAAACCTCAAATTCGACCTCTCAGCCGACGGAAAAATCATAGTTATCCAGCGCGTCAACCGCCGCAATCCCGGCGATTTCAGTCCTTGGATTTTGGAAGAAAAAGTGCCTCCCCGACCCTTGGAAAATCAACAAGGCGGAGATTTTCTGATTCGCCCCGACAGCAAATCGATGGTAATATCTCAAAAACAAGGATTAGCGATCGTCCCCCTCAAACCGGAAGCAGACCCAGTAGAATTTTTGCCAAAATACGAACAAGTATTGGGCATGGCCCGCGACAACTCCGCCGCCGCATATGTTAAATACAACAGCGACTTTACTCGATCGCTTTTCATCTTAGACAACCAAGGTGCAGAACAAGAAATATTGCGAATTCCCGGCAGCATTATCGGCGTTTATTTCGACCCCCGCAAAGACAAAGACAACCAATTTCAGCGTCTCTACTGTTTTTTAACCCAACGCCTCACAACAGAAAGCTACAAAGAACAGCCTTTCATCGCCGCCATCGACCTTAAAAAAGAGGGCACTCGTTTGGTAGGCACCATCAAACCGCTGCTGGTTTTGCCCAACCAATTAGATACCCAAATCAGTTTATCTCCCGACGGGCTGGCATTAATTTTCGACCAATCAGTCGCATCAGCAAAGCCCTCAGCAGCAGATAGTCCCCGCAACGATAGCGGACAGTCGATCGCCACCAGCCGCCTCTGGCTGCTACCCTTACTAGAAACACCCGCAGACGGTTCTCCCGCAAAACTACAGCCAGAAGAACTGCCCTTTGCCGGCTATCACCCCCGCTGGCTCCCCTAAATCGATTTGAGATTTGAAATTTTAGATTGACCGATATTGGTAAATATCAAGAGGGTAAGGCGATCCGTGCGCACCGGGCGTTGAAATGTGCGCCGAGGCGCACTCTACTTTTACTAAATTGATTTGAGATTTGAGATTTGAGATTTGAAATTGAGTTGATACTAGGCGATACTGGTAAATATTACAAACTTTGAAACCAACTCACCAGCCTGCAATTTCACATCTAAAACCTCAAACCAAAAATCTAAAATTCGCATGACTCCCGAAGAAATTAGCAATACCCTTAAAGACTTATTTGGTGACAGTGTTCAGACGCCTGCTGCTACTTCTTGGCAAGTAGAAACTCCCAAATTTCGCCTGTTAGTCCTCCTTTCAGAAGAGGAGAGTTGGCTGCGGATTTTGCTGCCGATCGCCGACGCCCAGGAAGCTCAACCATTTTTTGATAAACTGCTAGAAGCTAACTTTGACACCACCCTGGAAACTCGCTACGCCATACATCAAAACGTTGTGTGGGGAGTATTTCAGCACAGTTGTGCCACACTCGCCGCCGCAGATTTCTCGGCCGCCGTCGCCAGACTGCTGGCTTTGCAAGAGCGAGGTTTGTCCGACTTTTTCGGCGGTTTGATAGAAAGCCGCATCCGTCAAATCATCAAAGCTGCGAAGATGCAGGGACAGTCTGTCGAAACTACCCTTCAGACTTTAGACCGTTTCTACGCAGAGGGATTGATGGGTGAAATGGAATTAGGGCGAGAGTCTCGCGAAAATACTCTCGCGGCTTGGCGGTATCAGCTAGAACGCCTTTGGCCGGATGTGGAACCCTAAGACGATTTGAGATTTGAGATTGCAGATTCCAGATTGCAGATTCCAGATTGCAGATTGCAAAAAACTGACTGCCATCAAGGTTGGAAGTTGCCTAAAGTTGCATTTCTTTTGAGTGGTATAGCAACCGCCAAGACGGTTAGAACGTTCTCAATTGCACAAACCCTTGCCGAAGATTGCTTCTTCCTTCTCTGCTAGATAACTAAAGCCTTCCATCCGTTACATCCGAAGAAAGCGAATCCGTTGCCGAACTTCCTTCTGCTGTACAATATGCGGATTTTGGCCTGGGCCCCAGTCTTGACCGTTGGGGCCTCAAGTCACTTCCACGATCGCCAATCCGGGCCATCGAACCCTCGAACCAGGCCCGTATATTCACTGATAACCCGCAAGCTGTTCTCCAATTCCCTACTAGCACCGGAAAAATGGTATAATAGATAACAAAAATCCCTGATAAACATTAAAAATTTTCTGAAAACAGGCGATCGCAGGTATATGATGGTAAAAAGTTTACAGCAGAACTCCGTAAGTTCCACAAAAGCTTCGATCGTTTAACATTGATTTAGAAACAAAATCTTTAGCACACAATGCTAGTGCGATCGGGTTTTCCCATCGGATGCTGTTCTAATTTAACAAATTAGCAACTACCCCCTCCCAATTACCCGTTACCAATTAATAGCAACTTAAGTTATCCATCAATACAACATTTAACAGGGGTTTCATCTATGTTTGCTGTGCGTGAGACTAGCTCGGAGTTATCAGTGTTGCATATACCTGAAATTTGTACTTGGAACATATCCTCAGAATCAACTCTCCTAGACCTGCCACTCTACAACTGCCAAATTGAATTAACTCAACAGGCAAAAGAAGTAGCCCAGGCTTTTGAAAAAAATTCCATGCTTCCCGGCGTCATTTTGACAGAGGGGGGTAATTTTGTAGGCATAATATCCAGGCGTCTATTTTATGAAAAAATTAACCGCCGCTACGGATTAGAAATGTTTTTTAAGCGACCGATAGAAGTATTATACAAGTTTTCCAAGCCAGCTCCGCTGGTACTTCCCGGCAGTAAATTAATAGTAGAAGCAGCCCAGGAATCGCTTTACAGATCGGGAGAATTAATTTACGAACCTGTAGTAGTGGAAATAGCACCTCAGATCTACAAACTGTTAGACGTACACCAATTAATAATCGCTCAATCAAGAATTCACGAATTAACAAATAAGTTGCTCCACAAACAAACCCAAGCCAAACTAATCCAAACAGAAAAAATGGCGAGTTTGGGGAGAATTGTAGCAGAAGTAGCTCACGAAATCAGAAATCCGCTAAACTGTATTTGGGGAAATTTGACTTTTCTGCTGTCCTATTTTGAACACTTGCTTCAGCTCATTTCGGTTTATGAAGAAGAATATTCGGAACCGTGTCCCCGAATTGATGCCCTCAAAGAAGAAATTGAATTTGATTTTTTACAAGAAGATTTGCCAGTCACCTTAGAAGGTATGGAACTGGGAGCCTCGCAATTGCTAAAAATAGTTAACGGGCTGCACCACTTCTCTCACATGGACGAGACAAAGCCAGTGGAGACAGACATTCACGAATGCGTGGAGATGACGCTGTTAATTCTGAAAAACCGCTTTAAAAACAGCATAGAAGTGGTAAAAAATTACGGTGAAGTGCCGCTAGTTACTGGCTACTCCGGTCAGTTGAGTCAGGTGTTTTTGAATTTGTTAGTTAATGCTCTAGACGCCCTGACAGAGTACGCAGCCGATCGAGAAATGCAGACCGAGTGCCTGGACAACTGGCAGCCCCAAATCGAAATTACCACTAAAGTCATAGAAACCGAACACGGCAAGCGGGTCGCAATTTGCATTGCCGATAACGGCCCCGGCATTCCCCCAGAAAATCACCAGCAGATATTTGAGACCTTTTTTACCACTAAACCAGCAGGCAAAGGCACCGGTATGGGGCTGGCTATCTCCCATCAAATCGTTACAGAAAAGCATGGGGGCCAACTGAAAATGCGATCGCAGCCGGGCCAGAGCACCGAATTTGAAATTCTCCTGCCCATAATTGGCAAAATATGATTAACTCAGGAACAGTCTCCAGGGTCGCTCCTGCGGTGAAATTATAGGCTAGCTTAGTAGTACGTTCTAATTTCACTTTCTCAGCGTGTTTCGGCAACTAAAAGTTCCAGTGGCAAATAAATTCAGTTCCAAACTCCTTAGCCCTTCCCTCTCCGAAGGCAGCCATCAAGACCTTTCCCTAGAGTCTACCCTCTGGGATTTGCCCCTGTATGATTTTCAGGTTAAATCGAGCTGCTTGGCCGTGGCAGTTGCCGAAATTTTTGAACAGCATCCCCTCGTGCCGGGAGTCGTATTAGTAGAAGCAGGAGAGTTTGCTGGCATGATATCCCGCAGGCAACTGCTGGAATATTTGCTCAAACCCCAAGGCCCCGAGCTATTTTTGCACCTGCCGCTGAAAGTTCTCTACAGTTACGCTCGCCTCGAAATATTATTGGTTGCAGAGAGTACAACCATTTTGGCAGCAGCCCCACAAGCTCTGCGCCGATCGCCCGAATTGCAGTCAGAACCAATCGTCGTCCAAATAGACTCCCAATCTTATCGCCTCTTAGACCCTCACGCGCTAAACATCGCCTACTGGCAAATTCGCGGCATAGAAACTCAAGTCCGCTACGAAAGAGCGCAAACTCAAATGATTCAAAGCGAAAAAATGGCGAGTTTAGGGCGTTTAGTCAACGGAGTAGCCCACGAAATTTTAGATCCGGTAGGCTTTATTTGGGGCAATTTAACCTACGTCAGCGACTACAGCAAAAACTTGATGGAGTTGCTCTCAGTTTACGACGCGCACTGTACCGAACCCTCCCCGGAAATAGCACGGCTCAAGGAAGAGATAGACTATGACTTTTTGCAAAACGATTTCCTCCGAACTGTTGCCAGCATCAAATCTGGAGCCGAACGTTTGAGCAAGCTGGCAAGCAGTTTGCAAAACTTCTGCCACATAGATGATGTTTATCCCAAACCGACCGACTTGCACGCCAACATAGACAGCATTCTTTTGCTGCTCAAAAGTCGTTTGACCAGGGAAATCAAAGTAGTAAAAAACTACGGCTACCTGCCGCCAGTGCCGTGCTATGCAGGTCAGCTAAACCAAGTATTTATGAATATCTTGACCAATGCTATTAATACATTAATTAACGAAGCAGTCGGTCAAGAATTGGCGAAAGAGTTTAAAGGTGGAGGACTCAGAGACTTCGATCGCCAGCCTCAAATTGAAATCACCACTCAAGTCTGCTGTCCCGAACCTGCCAGCGATTTAGACAAACTTCATGTTCGCTGGGTTTCGATTTGCATAGCAGATAACGGGCAAGGAATGTCACCTAGCAAGTACAAAAAAATAATAGAATCATTCTCTACCGAAAAACGCGCCCTTAAAGAAACCAGTTTAGCAATTAGCTATCAAATCGTGACGGGCAAACACGGCGGTGCATTCAGAATGCGATCGGAATTAGGTAGCGGCACCCAATTTGAAATTTTGTTACCCTTAGCTTAAAGAAGGAAGAGGGAAGAAGGAAGAGGGAAGAGGGAAGAGGGAAGAGGGAAGAAGGAAGAAGGAAGAGGGAAGAGGAAAGAAGGAAGAAGGAAGAGGGAAGAAGTTACAGCGTATTCCAGATTTATGAACTACAAGACACGGCAATGCCGTGTCCCTACCAGTTATCTGTACTGCACTCAACTGAAAACTGCTGTAACAGTCAACAGTCAACAGTCAGCAGTCAACCATTATCTAACTGAGTGCCGCACATTTTACAATATTTGGCATTAGCATCGTGTACAGACCAACCGCAACCTTTACAAACAGCTTCTACTTGATTAGCACTTTTAACTAATTGTTTAATCAAATCCCCCAATTGCCAAGGAATCAGAGCAATTCCGGTCAAAATCATCAAAATAGTCAGAAAACGACCGGATTCCGAAATCGGAGTAACATCGCCAAATCCCACCGTCGTCATGGTGACAACGGAGAAATAAACAGCATCCAAAAAAGTCCTAAAAACTTTGGGATTGGTCGGATGTTCGACTTGATAAATCAAACCCGAATAAACAAAAATTATTGCCAGCAAAGTAAACAAAATCCGAGCAAAAATAACCCCATCTTCGCTGCTGATGCGGAAAATAGAAATTTTTAATTCCAGAAAGCGGATGAGTCGGAGAATTCTAAACCAGCGAAAAATTCGGATAAAACTAACGTTGACAAATCCCAGCAAAAATGGTAATATTGCCAGCAAATCAATAATTGAAAAAAAACTAAAAATAAATTTAACTCGATTTTCGGCACACCACAGCCGCAATAAATACTCAACTGCAAAAACGATTAAAAGAACAGTATCGAGAGTTTGGAAATTAATTCTAACAGATTCCGAAATCGGGTAAGTTTCGGCGATGAAGCTGGCGGAAGATAAAAGAATGAGTCCGGTAAGAGTTAAATTGACGGTTCTGCCAATTGGGGTTTCGATGTCTTCGAGATAAAATCCAATTTGCGATCGGGTTAACATAGATGAGATAACTAATACCATTTATGAGGTAAGGGAATTATCGCATATGAGTATCGAATTAACTAAGGGTGAAAGGTTCAATCTTTCTAAAGAAACTCCTAATTTTAGTAAAATTGCGATCGCCCTGGGTTGGCAAGTCAGCCAGAAAGCACAAAACTGCGACATTGACGCATCTGTTTTTATGTTAGCGGCAGACGGTCGCATTCCCGATGAAAAGTATTTTGTATTTTACAACAATCTGACATCGCCGGACGGTTCGGTGCGGCATTCAGGACACAGCAGGAATGGACAAATTGATGGAGATGATGAGACGGTTTATGTGGATTTGAGTAAAATCAATTCGGCGATTCAGGAAATTGTGTTTGTTGTGACTATTCACGAGGGACAGGAAAAGAATCAAAGTTTTAGTCAAGTTACAAATGCTTTTATCAGGCTTTACAACCGAGAAACTCTTAGCGAATTGGTTCGGTACAATTTAAATCAGATATTTTCCCAAGAAACGGCTTTAGAGTTTGGACGCTTGTATAAGAAGAATGGCGAATGGAGGTTTCAGGCCGTAGGACAGGGATATAATGCTGGGTTGCAAAGTTTTGTAGATAAGTATTATGTTGAAAATGCGGTTGAGAAAAGCTCGAATGTTGGTGAGAAAGTTGATGATGCTGAGGTTGTGAGGCGGTTTAGCGATCGGGTCGATCGGTTATTGCGCGAAGAGGCGATCGAGGAGACACGGATTCCAGTATCTAGTGAAGCAGTAGAACAGCCGGCTGCTACTCCTGTAAATGCGGATACTGTGCAATCTCAGGAAGAGGAAAAAATAGATGATTCTGCACTAGAAAATCTGGAACCCGTTATCAGTGCTGAGGAATTTTGGAAACGGTATGAAGACGGAGAACGCGACTTTACAGGGATTAACCTAACGGGAGTGGATCTAAGTGGGAAAACTTTCGACTCTAATGTCAGTCTCAGTCAAGCAAACCTGAGCAGTGCCAATCTAGCAAATGCCAAATTGACTGGGGTAAATTTGATTGGAGCTAACTTGCAAGGCGCGAACTTGAACTCAACAAACTTGCAAAACGCTGATTTGATTGAAGTTAATTTAAGTGGAGCTAACTTAACCAAGGCAATCTTGTATTCTGCAAGGCTAATTCAGGCTAATTTTAGTCAAGCAAACTTAAGCGAAGCAAAGTTAGATATCGCAAACCTGACTACAGCAAACCTCAGTAGAGCTAACTTAACTCAAGCAAGTCTAGCTAGTTCTAACCTGACAGGAGCCGATTTAAGCCAATCGAAGGTAACTAAAGTCAACTTTAGTGGTGCAAATCTTAGTGGTGTTAACTTAACAGGGGTAAGTTTGACTGGGGTAAACCTTCAAGGAGTTAACCTTAGTGGCATGAATTTGAGTGGGGTAAATTTGACTGGCACAAACTTAAGTTATGCCAAGTTGATTGGGATTAACTTAAGTGGAGCAAGTTTGAGTGGGGCAAACTGTTTAGGCGCTAACTTGGATGGTGCTAACCTCACAGGGGTAAATTTGATTGGGGTAAACTTACAGAGCGTTAATCTGAGCGGGCAAAACTTGAGTGGCTTTAATCTGTCTGGGGCTAACCTATATGGAGCAAACTTGAGTAAAGCAGACTTAAGTGAAGCAAACTTGTGTGGGGCAAATTTGAGCTATGCAAACTTAGGAATGAAAATTTAATAACATTAGCGTCTGCTAAATAGTCGGAACTGCACGATAATTCCATTTTGGTAGATATTCATCAAAAATAATTTTCATTGTTTCTTTAAATCCCTTAGCTACTTTTCGACCAGTTTCATAAATTTTATCGCTTACATTTACTACCACAGAAAGCCCGGTTTTAGTATGAGTTTTTGCCATGAGTTTTTTCACCAACTCAAGACTCGTAAAAATTACTCCTTGACAGGCTCTGGTTACGTGAGGAAACAAACGATGTTCAATCGGATTATACTTCGATGTATAGGGAGGATAGTCAGGGTAAACGCATCTAAATTAAGTTGACAAAAAATCATATTTGTGCCTGAGCTAGTATCTGAGAAAACCATTC
>NZ_JAUBQD010000094.1:0-16859 GCF_036701085.1 Microcoleus sp. Pol7_A1 | reverse complement strand
TGCCGGGAAACTGGCAAGCACGGTTTCGGACGGGAGGGGTGGAATAGTAATGTTCCCCTCGACCCTCTCAATAGGACACGAGATTAAGAAACGTAACAAAAGCTCTTGATGTGCGCTATTACAGGAAGTGGATGCGGGATGAGGCTCCCGAAGCGGATTGGGCATTTGTACCCGAAGGTGAAACTGCCGCGGGAAAAAGGTAGGGATGAAGCAACAGCGATTGCTCGGTTGCGAGCGAGGACGGTAAAGTGTCCGAACCCGGCTTGCGGGTGCGAGATGCCGTTGGCAAGATTATTTGCTCTGTCTGCCAAGAAAGAAAAGGAGGCTTGGGTAGAGTTATGCTGTGGAGAGGGTGAAGGGGTTTGAGCAGCAATCGTGCAGAAATTTACGCCAAGCGCTGAAATTTTTGCCAGCACCCCCTAAAGGGCGCGAAACCGCTGCTAAGTGGAAGTTCTATTGATAGTTGCACGGCTCTCCTGGCTCAAACCGACGATTGCAAGCTAGTTGCACTAAATCCTGGCGAGCGTTGTATTTAATCCTGTCGAGCGTAGCATTTACAGTTGCATTTAATTCTGGCCCGTAAGTGTCAAGATTGCTGGCTGGAGTGTTTAGATTCTTGCTAAAGGGCTTGTCCCGTTCTCTCCCAATATTTTTTATCATTATTTATCGGACTATTTTGTTTATATTAAGGATATGTCTATAAAAGCGAGCGATGGAGTTGGCATTCCTTTTGTGATTAATAATCTCCACTTAGAAGTGAGAATTTTGGAACAGCAACAACTCGCCATCTTTTCCTGCACCCGCACCAGCAAGTCCATCAACTACTCCGAAGGTTAGGAACCGAGTAAATGAACAAAAAATTAGGCACAATCTTTCTCGCTAATGATGCTTCAACTTTAAGTAACGTCGGATTTGAACAATCTCCTGACGCGGCAATTTTTGCTAAAAATATTGCGAATTGGTTTACGGGCGGTCGTCCAGGAAAGTTTCATTCTTACGCTGACCCGGATGCCGAATCTGAATCGGCTTTAGCAGAGACAATGACTGAAGCTGGTCATACATGGACGGTTGGATATGACATCCCAGAAGATGTGGATGCGATTTTTACACATGAAATTTGTATTGATGAGACTAGAATCAGAGATTTGGTTGGAGCCGGAGGGAACGTTTACTTAGCTGCCGAGACGGAAGATGAAGACTATGCTTCAGCGTATAATTTTAACTGGTTTCTTTGGGAAGTTGGTTTACAATTTAAAGAGGGCTATAACGGGATTTCAGGAAATCAACCCATTAATAGCAATCATCCGATTTTTGCTGGAGTTAAATCTTTGTATCAACGCAATGGCAGTTCGATTATCGATTTCCAACCTGACGAGCAGGCCAATCAAATTCTCGTTTCTAATCCTGATGGAGAAGGGCTGTATGCAATACTCGATCTCTCACAGGCAACCCCCCACGTCAGGATTTCGAGGATTTTTTCAGACGGAAGCGTTGGGTCCACTGAGGCGGACGAATATATCGCTATTGTCAACGATGGGCTGGTTGATATAGATATATCAGGCTGGAAAATTAAGACAGACAATCGCAATCAAGAATTCTCTTTTCCCGCGGGGACAGTATTGAAAAAAGGAGCTGAGTGTCGAGTTTATACTAACGAGGTGCATCCAGAGTCAGGCGGCTTCTCTTTCAATAGCAAGCGCTCTGTTTGGAATAACTTTTCAGACGAGGGAAGGCTTTTGGATGCGATGGGAAATTTGATGTCTAGCTATGCTTATACTGAGTACAGTCAAAAACTGTCTAATCTAACTTCATCCCTTGGCTTAGACAATCTAATCCTAGAGGCAGATCCAGAAGCGATTGAGGCACAGAAAGCTTTAGGCGGTCAGGTAACTTTTGAGGAAGCATTAACTTCGGCATACGATAGCTTTGAACTTGACAACTCACAAGAAGGCTCGGTTCTAGACACGATCGCTGATAATGCTGCGGCTGTTGGTGTGCCCTACGCCTATTTTAACGGCGATCATGTACCCTCGTCCTACCAATATCTGCGAAAACCCACCACTAAAATTACCCTGTGTACTCCAGAGACACCGATGCTCCCAACAAAAGGGGAAAGCATAGAAGCTAACTGGATATTTATGTTACAAATTCCTGAACTCAACACAGTACATTGGGCGATTATTGACCGTTTGGGCGAAGAAGAAGTTTACAACTACGGTCGCAAATTGTCCTGAGCGAGAGGCTTTTGTCTAAAGGGGCGCGGAATGTCGGATTTAATACTTTCCGCAATAAAATCTATCGAAAAGTCTGGGTCTGGCCTTCCTTTTTCCCCGCTAGACTGACAGAAAGAGCAATTTGCTCCGTTTCTACTTTCCGTTGGCCTATGATAACTTCTCAGTCAACTTCCCCTCGACTCTATCTCTCGGCTATACCCCCTATCCGTGATTTATCGCCTTTTCTCCCGACGGCAATCAATTTGTCGTTTCTATCTTCATAACCTGGCTTCCCGCTCAGTTGGGTGCTTTAAAAAAGCCGCTGTTAATGAAGTAAGAGAAGCAGGTTTCAATTAACTGTTGGTTAATTGGCGGACAAATTATATTTGTGTTGGCTAGTCCCGTAGTTGTATTATGCGAATCGTAATCAGGGGTATTTTGATAGAGTTCCATAACCGTTAGCTGTTCTTGCGAAACCAGATCGGTAATGAATGGCAATAGTGGGTAGAGAGCATTTTCCTCAGCTTGAGAATGCTTGAGCAACTCTTCTTTCCATTCAGAATAAGGTAACTGCTTCAAAGAATAGCCATAGCTGCGAATCATGTTAAATAATTGCGTAAGCGTCACGTTATTCCCAGGTTGCGGCACCAAGTGAAAGACCTTACCAATAGACTCAGGTTGGGTAGTGAGGTGAGCGATCGCTTGGCTGGCATAATCGACGGGAATGAGTTCTTCTTTTTGGTCGCTCAGATCGGGGAAACTGCCAATTTGAATGCAGCCTTTAATTAAACGCGAGGGATAATCATCTGTCTTGGTAATGCCTGTTTTGGAATGCCCCAATACCAGCCCGGGTCGAAGGATCGTTATTGGCAATTTGCGTGATTGAGCAGCCCAGACGAGTTTTTCAGCAACCCACTTGCTGCGGGTGTAGCCCATATGAACGTAGTCTTTACCCATGCTGAGATCGTCTGTTTCGTAGAGCATTTTTAAGCCAGTAAAATAGCCAATCGTACCGAACACTGCCACCGTTGAAATAAAATGGAACGGCTTCACCTTATTGACGATCGCCAGCCGCAGTGTTTCCTGAGTGCCTAAAACAGTCTCTGCCTTCACTGCTGAGTAAGGTTTGACAAAGTTAACAGGCGCACCGTTGTGATAAATAACATCAATCTGAGCAGCTAACCGTTCAAATTCTCGCGGAGTCAGTCCCAGCAAAGGTTGTCCTAGATCTCCTGGAATTGCATAAATTCTGGAGCTAAAGTCTGGATGCCACAAACCGTATTTTTCCAAATTCTGTTGAATGCGCTGTAAGCCAGCCCCTGCATTGGCTGCCCGTACCAGACAATGCACGCTGGCTTGAGTTCGCTGTAGCAATTCGTACAAAACAAATGCACCTAAAAATCCGGTTGCGCCAGTTAAAAAAATGTGATTGGGATTGCGGACAATACTCAGATCGGTTCCTGTTTCTCTCGGATAAATATCTGGATCGAGAGTTGCCTCTGCTTGCAGGTCTATAGTATGTGAGAAGACAGGAACACCTCGACGCAGAGATTCAAGAGACTGTACTAAATTTTTGATTGTTGGCGTTTCAAATAAGCAGCGTATTGGCATCTCAGCGTGAAAAATGTCCCGGATTTTCACCATCAGTTGTGCCGCGAGTAGCGAATTACCGCCCAACTCAAAGAAATTATCGCAAATACCAACCCTTTCTAGCTTGAGAATAGTTGTCCATATTTGTGCCATTTGTATTTCAGCAGGCTTTTTGGGGGCAACAAAAGCTGCATCAAGATTGGGGCGCTCGCCCTCCGGTTTAGGCAGCATACTGCGGTCAACTTTGCCGTTCGGGTTTAATGGCAGTTTATCCAATACCACAAAAACAGCCGGAACCATATACTCAGGCAATTGCAATTTAAGAAATCTGCGTAACTCGCTAATAGAAAAGCCAGAATGAGAAGACACGACATAAGCTACAAGTCGCTTTTCACTTGATTGAGCAGCACGAGCTATTACGACGGCTTCTGTAACAGTTGGATACTGAGTCAAAACAGACTCTATTTCACCTAACTCAATCCGAAACCCGCGAATTTTTACTTGACAATCGAGCCGTCCCAAAAACTCCAACTTACCATCAGGGCGGTAGCGTACCAAATCTCCAGTTTTATATAGACGAGGGACAGACGTTTTCGGATGAGGAACTGCCTGTTCAGCTGCAAACGGACTCGGTACAAAGGTTTCTGCTGTTAGTTCAGGCTGATTTAAATAGCCGCGTGCCAATCCTGCGCCACCTAGATACAGTTCTCCGGGAACGTTCACCGGAACCCGATGCTTTTGAGCATCGAGCACGTAGGCTTGTGTATTGTAAATCGGACAGCCAATAGCTGGAATTTCTTCTACTCCAGGTTCAATTAACGCATAAGTTGAGTAAGTAGTATCTTCAGAGGGTCCGTACAGGTTATAGACGTGCTGCACAGAAGTGTGCTGGTAGATTTGCTGCACGAGTTGATTGGACAATGGTTCCCCTGCCAAATTTACTGTCAGGACTGAAGCCGGAACACCCCTGACTCGTAATAGTTCAGTGATTGCTGAGGGCACAGTATTGAGTAACGTCACTTGATTCGCAGCAGATAGATGGGGTAAACACAAAGCGTTCTTTGCCACGATTACTTTGCCACCAGAACTTAACGTTACAAACAGCTCAAACACCGACAAATCAAAACAGATAGAAGTCGATGCCAACACCCCAGCAAGCTGTGACGGTGAAAAGACAGAGCGCGCCCAATGAATCAAGGTTACGGGACTGCGGTGTTCGATCGCCACCCCTTTAGGCCGTCCGGTCGAACCAGACGTGTAGATGATATAAGCTAGATTATTCTGACCAACCGAGCTGTGAGGATTTTGCAGACACTCCTGTGAGTTGGCAGTCGGAGCGATTGGTCGATCTAAATAAACCACCTGTACATTGTGAGCTGGCAATATTTCAGCTAAGTGCGTTTGCGTTAGTAACACTGCCACCTGAGAATCTTCCAGCATAAAGCTAAGTCTTTCCTGCGGATAAGCTGGATCGAGCGGCACGTAAGCGCCCCCTGCTTTGAGAATTGCTAGCAATCCTACCGCCATCTCTAGCGATCGCTCAGCACAGATACCAACCAGGGTTTCAGGTTTAACGCCCAACGTTTGCAGGTGGTGAGCTAGCTGGTTAGAACGCTCATTTAACTCGCTATAAGCGAGCTGTCGATCGCCAAAAATAATCGCCACTGCATCTGGAGTTTGCTCGACCTGCGCCTCAAACATTTGGTGCACGCACAGATGCTTTGAATACCAAACATCTGTCTGATTCCAAGCTGCAAACTGCTGATGCTCCGCAGCGGTCAGCAAGGGCAAGTAGGAAAGCCTCTGGGCCGGATTAGCAACGATTCCTGCCAATAATGTCTGCCAGTGTTTGCCTGTGCGAGCGACAGTCTCTGGTTCAAACAAATCCGTGCTGTATTCCAAGAATCCTTGAATGCCTGTTGGTGTTTCTATTAGATCTAACGAAAGATCGAATTTGGCAGTTTTGTTGTCAATTTGCAACCGCTCCAATGTCACACCGTCCAAAGACAAAGACATCGGTACGTTTTGCAAGTTGAACATGACTTGAAACAGAGGATTATAACTGCGGTCGCGATGAGCGGGCTGAAGTGCTTCTACTAATTTTTCAAACGGTAATTCTGAGTGGGTATAGGCGTCAAGGGCAACATCGCGCACGCGAGATAACAATTCTTGAAAGCTCGGATTTCCAGATAAATCGGTTCGCAGCACTAGCGTATTGACAAAAAATCCGACTACGCTTTCGACTTCAGAATGATGGCGGTTAGCGCTCGGTGAACCTATACAAATATCGGTTTGTCCAGTGTAGCGATACAGGAGTGTTTGAAATGTAGCAAGTAAAGTCATAAACAGCGTTACGCCTTCGCGTTGGCTTAGCTCTTTGAGCTGACGAGTCAACTCTTCGGGCAAGCTGAGGAAATGGCGTGCCCCGTAATAGCTTGGACTAGGCGAGCGCGGGCGATCGGTAGGCAGTTGCAGGCTGGAGGCATCTTTTAATTGTTTTTTCCAGTAGGCGATTTGTTGCGCTGACGTTTCCCGTTCTAAGCATTGCTGCTGCCAAACGGCAAAATCGGCATACTGCAAAGTTAATTTTGGTAGGGATATTGGTCGATTGTGAGTGAATGCAGTATAAAGAACAAGCAATTCCTCAAACAGCACCTTAAATGACCATTCATCGCAAATGATGTGATGCAGATTGAGCAACAAAATATGATTTGTGTCGCTCACGCAGAATAAAGTTGCGCGGATTAAGGGACTTCGCCTTAAATCGAACGGTCGTTGAGCTTCTATTTGCAGTGCTTTTTCAACGGCAGTTTCTGAATCTAAAACACTTCTAAAGTCTGCGACCGACAAACGCACCTCTAATTCAGGCCCAATCACCTGAATTAGTTTGCCAGCTTCGGTTGCAAAGGTCGTCCGCAGTGCCTCGTGCCGCTGCACGAGTGCCTGCAAACATTTCTCTAAAATCTTGATATTTAAAGCACCTTGCCAGCGAACTGCCTCCGGCACGTTGTAGAAAGGATGATTGGGTACAAGCTGATTTAAAAACCAAAGCTGCTGCTGCAAGCAAGATAGCGGTAATGATTGCGTTCTAGCTTGAGGTTGAATGCAATCTAATTTTCCAGTTTGTGCCGTGACAGCTACTGTTTGCAGGTGAGCAGCACAAGCAACAATGGTAGGTAACTCAAACAAACAGCGCAATGACAGTTTTACCTGAAATGTATCAAAAATACGAGATAAAACTTGAGTCGCTAACAGCGAGTGTCCGCCTATTTCCCAGAAATTATCATTAATCCCAATGCGATCGCATCCCAAGACCTCAATCCAAATAGCTGCTAGGGCTTGCTCTTTTGCTGTGCGCGGGGGAACAAAATTGCTTTGCCAAGATTGAGCGCGCTCTGGAGCAGGCAGTGTAAGGCGATCGATCTTTCCGTTGGGAGTCAGTGGCAATTTCGACAGCAGCATGAAGCTGGAAGGAACCATGTAATGGGGTAATTTCTGTATCAAGTGAGCGCGCAGTTCTTTGATTAAAGAAGACTCTGGCTCTAAGCTCTGTTTTGGAACCACATAGGCAACAAGCTGTTGGTCGCTCGATACTACCTTACGAGCAGCTACGAGCGCATCCTGTACTGCGGGATGTTCTGCCAACGCGACTTCTATTTCGCCTAACTCAATCCGAAAGCCGCGAATTTTTACTTGACGGTCGATTCGTCCCAGAAATTCCAGGCTACCGTCAGTATTCATCCGCACTAAATCTCCGGTTTGGTAGAGGCGGTCGCTTCCGTAAGTGTTTCTTGTTAATAAACTGGGAACAGACATAATTGAAATAGCTTGATTGTCTGCAACAGAAAACAGCTCTTCTCCAAACGGATTAACAATAAATCGCGCTGCCGTCAATTCATCTCGATTTAAATAACCGCGAGCTAATCCCTCGCCGCCAATATAAAGTTCACCTTCAGTTCCAATCGGTACGGGTTGAAGCTGTGCATCAAAAACATAAACCTGCGTGCCAGCGATGGGAATTCCAATCTCCGGTTGAGCTGAACTGCCGCGCTCTATCAAGGCAAAGGTAGAGTAGGTTGTATCTTCTGAAGGCCCGTAGAGATTGTAGATGCGATCGATTGTAGGAATTTGATACAGTCCTTGCACTAGCCGATTTTGTAGTGGTTCGCCAGCTAAATTTACGACTCGTACACTTGCAGGAATCGCATTCATACGCAGCAATGCTGAAATTGCTGATGGCACAGTGTTAATCAGTGTCACGTCTGCTGCTAGTTGTGGAAGTTGCAAAGCATTCTCTGCCAAAATTACCTTACCGCCCAAGCAGAGCGTCACAAATAGCTCAAATACTGATAAATCAAAGCAAATTGAGGTTGCAGCCAGTACGCCTGTCAAGTCGGCAGCAGTGTAAATCGCGTTTGCCCAACGAATCAATGCGGCTGTATTCCGATGCTCAATGGCTACTCCTTTAGGTCTTCCGGTTGAGCCAGATGTATAAATTACATAAGCTAAGTTTTCTGTTGTTGTTGAGGTGACCGGGTTTTGTTGGCATTGCTTCGTAATGTCAGCTTGGCTGCTGTCGAGACAAACCACTAATGCTTTGTGCTGTGGCAGACTATCGCTGAGGTGCGATTGAGTTAGCAGAATAGAAATTTGAGCATCTTCTAATATGAATCCCAGCCGTTCCTGCGGATAAGCCGGATCGAGAGGCACATAAGCACCACCTGCTTTTAGAACTCCCAGTAAAGTAATGACTAAATCGATTGAACGGTTCAAGCAAATTCCAACTAAAACTTCTGGTTTAACTCCACGTTCCTGTAGGTAGCGAGCAACTTGATTTGCTCTTTGATTTAGCTCTGCATAGGTTAAACGCTTTTCTTCAAACTCTATTGCAATTTTATCGGGGGTATGTGTAGCCTGTAACTCAAACAGCAGGTGAATAGGAATATCTGTTGTTTCATTTTTAAGATAGTAGCGATTGATACAACTAGCTGTGTCTTTGCTAGAAATGTTTCTAGGAGAAGAGTTTGTAATGGGATTGGTTGCGTTATTCATTTGTAGAGAAATCTGTAGATAAACTAATTGTGTTACTAAAAGTTAATCACTAAATATGTCTTAAGACAATATATAGCAATCCCAGGGTAAGCTCATCAAATTTGGTATAAGTTGTACTTGACAAAAATACGACTATAGAAGATGTCGGGAAATTAATTAAAGGCGATCTTAAGGAAATTGCCAAAATGCCAGGATTCCGTTACTCCAACTTCAACGGTGCTGTAAGTGCTTACAAAGCAGCAAAACAACAGCGGTATGATGGGCTCGAAAATGAGGAACAGTTACTCGAAGCCCTCAACGACAAGCTCGAAGCCTTAACAGCAATCTACAAATCGCAGCCGCAGGCAACCTGCATCGCACATCTGGAAAATTACATCGACAGTTTGTTTAGCGATGAAATTTCCCCCATTACGCTCAGTACCTGCCACCGTGCAAAAGGACTTGAGGGCGATCGCATCTTCATCATTAGCCCTAACGATTTACCTATGGTGTGGCGCAATCAGCAGGGCTGGCAGTTAGAGCAGGAAAATAACTTGCTGTACGTTGCCCTGACTCGCAGCAAATCAGAACTGTATGTAGTAGGTAATGCA
This sequence comes from Microcoleus sp. Pol7_A1, assembly GCF_036701085.1. Lineage (NCBI taxonomy): Bacteria > Bacillati > Cyanobacteriota > Cyanophyceae > Oscillatoriales > Microcoleaceae > Microcoleus > Microcoleus sp. Pol7_A1. Next base: position 7,414 of record NZ_JAUBQD010000094.1, on the reverse strand, counting down.
AGCTGGCTGAATCCGAAGCCAGAACCAGAACCAGAAACAAAAGAGGAAACTGTAAGCCCCTTACAGCAGCCTAACAGTAAGGAGAAGTTGAAAAATTGGATCGAAGGTTTGCACGAGAAAGTACGCGCTGCTCTTCTCTCTCCCGAGTGGCAAAGCAAGAGCGATCGGGCAATTGCCGATTTCTGCGGTGTGAGCGCGCCCACTGTAAGCAAGCAGCGCTTGCAGTTACAAGAAGAGGGGCTTTTGCCAGAAATAAGCGAGCGAACTGACAAAAGCGGCCGCAAACTCAACACCGGAAACATTGGCACTCGTACCAACCATAAGGAGAAAATACTCCAAATTGCCAGCGAGCTGGATGCAGGCGAAATAAAGGAAATTATTAAACTACTAGAGGCAATGCTCTAAAAATGCACTCTTGTTGCTTGTTTGGGAGAATAACCAGTTTCCACAAATATGGCACTCAGGAGGCTCAGCCCCCTGTCTAGTTATAGTTATCCAGCGCGTCAATGCACACAGCAGAAGTGATGTATAACAAGATTTCGGGTATACACCAAAGACGGATATACACCAAACTCAGATAGGCATCTTGGGGTTACGTTGCGGAATGTGGGTTTCAAATTTTGCCTCTATTTCTAATCCGTGCGAAGTTAACGGCGATTCCCAACAGGGGTGCTAAGTTTTGTGTCGTTGATAGCCTCCCATCACAGCATCGTAGGGGCCAGGCCCAGAACCGCCGCGAGTGGCAATAATTTTTTGCAGAGTAGGGGTGAGAACCAACTCAGCAGGAGAAATACCCAACCACTTACATAAAGCTAAAAAATCCTCAAAGTGGATTTTTGCCACCCAAGCTGTCTTAATGTAAGCGTTTTCAGCCTGACAAATAGCGACGATACGGATACCTATTTCTTTTGCTGTGTCCCTGTACCCGCGTTTGCCGCGCTTGGCTAAAACTAACTGGGACAATCTTTCTGCATCAAAATCGCTTGGGAGTAGGTATTCATAGCAGGGTGTTTGCTGCCCCGATCCGCCGAGTACAGCGTCATAAGGGCGGGGTTCCGATTGGTGCATATTTTGGTTCAATCCCAGTAAAGCCCCTTTTTAAAGGGGCGTAATTCCTAATTTCCCTTGTCAGGGGTTAACTCCTCAAGTATCTGCCAGACAACTTCAATATCGCGTAAATCAGCTTTTGTTTTCTTGCGCTTACCTTTGAGCAAGTTAAGTACCTCTGGGGGTTCTAGTAACTTAAATTCAGCCACTGCCGGAAAAATCGGCGAGCAAGTCGCTGAGCCAAGTAGCGAGCGCACTGCTCCCACTTCCCATTCAAGCTCGTATTTTTCTTCCTCGAACCCCTTAAAAGCTTTTTCCCACCGTCGATTCTCAGCCCTTAGCGCTTCTAATTCTTGCCTGAGCGATTCAACCTCATCATTTAATATGCTTACTTTGTCAGCCGAACCGCTTGTGTCATGGGATTTACCTGTCTTTACCTCTACCTCAGATCTGAAATTATTATTTGTGTCACGCGGTTCGGAACCTCGGTCAAGCTGCCGGGCATAGTCGAGAGTAGCGTCAGCTAGGGCGATCGGAACTCGAATGGTGCGAGTCGGGCCGCTCTGCCAAGCTGCTTTAAAGCGGGAATGTTTGATTGAGTCTTCGTGTCCTTTAGGGTTGGGCATAACAATCGAATCCCTTGTGTCAAGCGTTTCAATTAGTCTGGCAGTAATGTTTAGTAGTGTCAAGCGCGTGACACAGGGCTTTTTGGTGTCCTCAGCCGGACGGGCAGGCGGCTATTTTTCCGATGGCCGAGTTTTAATTGTGGTTGCAAAAAAGATAATGGCGGCCAGTCGTAAAAATTCCGCTGGGGGGTTTAGTAGGATGCTATTTTCAGGTGACGGTGCATCAAGGATTGTGGCAACTAAATCAGCCCGGGGTGAAATGAGCAACCGTACAGAAACTTACGCTCAGGAATTGATTAGCCGTTTTGAATATTGAGCTCGTCTCTTATAGACCTGTACCAATTGATCTGTCTAAAATTTAAAAGCCTCAAACCCTTACTGTACCGTACAAAAAAGCTGTACCAGATAATCTATGCTCTAATTGGTACAGTTTAATTTTCAACTCTTTAAGTTTTTGAGATACAAAAAAGTAGTTCCCAGAATGCTTATCCAGTAAAACTTTCAGCCTTAACGTAAGTTTCTGTACGACTGCTTATTTACCCCCTTCCCCCCGCTTGCGGTTTAATCAAGGACACCATGCAGTCAATCAGCGGACGCGGCGTAAAATACTGCCCTGCCCCGGACTTCTTCTCACTGGCATTCTTCTCTAACAGCCCCTCATAGAGGTCGCCTAACCCTTCCTCCTTGGCAGAATACCAGTCCAACTTATCAATACTTTCGACCAGCTTACTTAAAATGCGCGGTTGTTTCAGCGCCGTTTGAGCGTTGGCAAAAATTGCCTGCACCCGTAGCGATGAAGCTTTAGATCCCAATTCCAGCAGCAGAGAGCGGTAGAATGTCAATTGTTCTATCCCCTCTTTCGCCGTCAAATCTGCCCAGCGCATCCCTTGGGGCAATTGGTCTTCCACCCCCGTCTCCTGCGCCATCTTGAGAAACAGCAAGTAAGTCAGTTCGGTGACGTATTGCAGGTAAGTAATGCCATTATCTCGCAGGACGTGGCACAGGTTCCAGAGTTTTTGGACAATATCGGTCGTTGCGGTCATAAAGCAAGATTTTGGCTCGACAAAAATTAAGCCTTCAATCCAATCAACTCATAAACATTGAATGGGTTTCCTTCGGGTGTCAGTTGGGTCGAGTCTCTTTCTCTCACTTGAACATACTCCGCACAACTTTCATACGTCTTTTGACCGATCAAAATATCGCAGGCATATTGCTGCGTTTGTTGACTCAAATGATTAGCCACATTCACCCCATGCCCCACGGTAGTAAAGTCCATTCGTTGAGGGGAACCAACATTACCACAGAAAACACGATCTGTATTGATGCCGATTCCTATACTCAGCGGATGTTGCTCTTCTGGGAACCAGGAACTGTTGATTTCTGGTAGTCGATCTCGCATTGCCAATGCCGTTTTAATTGCCATCAGCGCATGATCTTCTAAGGGCATTGGTGATTTAAAAACTACCATAATCGTTGAGCCAATGTATTTGTCTACTGTGCCTTGATGTTCAAAAACAGTTTCCACCATCACTTGAAAATAGTGGTGGAACAGCTCGACGCGAGTTTCTACTTCCATTTGCTGAGTTAAGCGCTCAACTCCGTAAAGATTTACGAAGAAAATGGAAACTTCTTTCTCTTCACCGTGAAAGTTTTTCAGTTGTTCTTGTAAGTCAGGATTGAGGCGAAAGTTTTTCAGTAATTCATCAAACTCATCAGATTCATTCGGCATATTAACCAAGGGTACGTTTTATAGATGGAACACTAACTGATATTCTGCCAAAGCCGATCGCGAGTCCGTTAAGAGCCACTCTAGCTGCCTGTAAAGACTTATGAACGATCAAGATATGAGCATATTCTGAGCCAGAGCCTGATGTAGCTAAGGTCATTAAATAGTTTCAAGCGCGTGACACACGGCTTTGGATGTCCTTGCGGACGGCAGTGCGGAGGTTTTCCAACGGGCTTCTAGATAGTTTTCATTTCAGCAAAGACTTAACAGCCCGTCGAAAAAACCCCGCTAGAGGTTTAAGCGAAGATAACCCCAATTTTCCTACTTCCCCAAAACGTTGTTTTAGGCGGGGATAACCCAATTTCCCCGTCTACAGCCTGAACCCATTAGAGTTAGGTCAGGATACCATATTATCCTGACGGACAGCCCCCAACCTTTGCCATTACCTTAAATGTTTGCTGGTTGCACCAAGGTGCAATCGACTTTACTTCTTCCTGCCTTTACCCTAATTGAGCTAGCGAGTAAAATTGACAACAATACAAAAGGGGTGGCTATGCTCGATCACACTCAATGGTTTTTGGCTGGTATGTCAATTGCGCTTTCGGTTCAATTAAGTCAGCCAGTGGTAGCGACCGTGCCAGTTGGCAAAACCGTACAAACAGCACAAACCAACAGTAGCAACGCTGCTCAAAAACTATATGAAGAAGCAATGGAACTCTCCGAACAAGGACTCTCCGAACTCTCCGAACAAGAATTCTCCGACATCTCCGAACAAAGAATCCCCGAACGAAGAACACCGGAAGCTTTAAGAGGTGGGATCATCAAATATGAAGAAGCATTAAAACTGTATCGAGTAGTAGGCGATCGCGAGAAAGAAGCTGCCATCCTCCACAGACTCAGCACTATCTACTCAATATTGACAGACGCAAAAAAAGTTTTCGAGTATGACGATCAGTTGCTGAACCTGTATCGGGCAGTAGGCGATCGCGGCGGGGAAGCGGGCACCCTCAGCGACATCGCCACTATATACTCATTAATGGGAGAACACGAGAAAGCGTTAGAGCATTACAGCCAATCGCTGCCCTTGTATCGGGCAGTAGGCGATCGCGGCGGGGAAGCGAACACCCTCAACCAAATCGGCGAAACTTACTTAGCATTGGGAGAAACACAGAAAGCGCTAGAGTATTACACCCAGTCGCTGCCTCTGAGTCGAGCAGTAGGTGATCGTATGAACGAAGCTCGCATCCTCAAAAACATCGGCCTAGCCTACTATGATTTGGGAGAAAAACAGAAAGGGCTAGAGTATTACAGTCAGTCGCTGCCCCTATTTCGGGCAGAAGGTGACGGTGCCTGGGAAATTGGCATTCTCGAAGACCTCAGCCTAGCCTACGATGATTTGGGAGAAAAACAGAAAGCGTTAGAGTATTACAACCAATTGCTAGCCCTGTTTCGGGCAGAAGGCGATCGCTACGGGCGCTACGGGCGCTACGGGGAAGCTAGGATTCTCACTAGAATCGGCCTAGTCTATTCAGACTTGGGAGAAAAACAGAAGGCGTTAGAGTATTACAGCCAGTCCCTTTCCCTGAGTCGGGTAGTAGGCAATCGCGACGAGGAAGCCCTCACTCTCAACCACATCGGCCTAGTCTACTCAGACTTGGGAGAAAAACAGAAGGCGCTAGAGTATTACAGCCAGTCACTGTCACTGTATCGGGCAGCAATCGAGCGCAGCAAGACCTCCCTCACTGGAGAAGCCCTCACCCTTAACCACATCGGCGGTGTCTACTCAGACTTGGGAGAAAAACAGAAAGCGTTAGAGTATTACAGCCAGTCGCTGTCACTATTTCGGGCAATAAGCAAGCGCATGGCGGAATCCATCAGCTATTTCCGCTTTGATAGTGTCCCTCAATCGTTCCCCATGAGACGGGTAGTAAGTGATCGCCCTGAGGAAGCCTTCACCCTCAACAACATTGGAGGTGTCTACTCAGACTTGAAAGAAAACCAGAAGGCGCTAGAGTATTACAACCAGTCGCTGTCACTGTTTCAAACAGGAGGCAATCGCAGCGGGGAAGCTATAACCCTCACCAACATCGGCAGAGTCTACGATGAATTAGGAGAAAAACAGAAAGCGTTAGAGTATTACAGCCAGTCCCTTCCCCTGAGTCGAGCAGTGGGTAATCGCTCCCAGGAAGCTCGCACGCTTTACAGTATGGCTTATGTCAAATACGCTCAAGGCAATTTCACCGAAGCTCTCACCGACATTGAATCCTCCCTTAAAATCATTGAAAACCTCCGCACCTTAATAGCCAGCCCAGAACTCCGTAGCTCCTACTTTGCCACCGTCCAGGACTACTACGAATTCTACATCGCTTTGTTAATGCAACTGCATAAAATTAATCCTAAATCTGGGTACGATCGCAAAGCCTTAGAAGCTAGTGAACGTTCGAGGGCCCGCAGCCTCCTTGAACTCCTCCAAGAAAGCAACGCCAACATTCGCGAAGGCATTTCTCCCAATTTACTGCAACAAGAAAAAAGCCTGCAACAGCAACTTGATGCCTTTGAGAAGCAGCGCATCGAAACAATCAGCACCCCCAAACTTAATCAAACTAAAATCGCTGAAATCGACAAACAGTACCTCGCACTTTTGGAACAATATGAGCAACTTCAAACAAAAATTCGTAGTACCAGCCCCCGCTACGCTGCCCTTACCCAACCCCAACCTTTAACGCTGCCAGAAATTCAGAAACAGATTCTCGATGAAAACACTATTTTATTGCAGTATTCCCTTGGCAAAGACCGCAGTTATTTGTGGGTGGTGACATCAACAGGACTAACCAGCTACGAATTGCCAAAACGTTCAGATATTGAAACAGCAGCTAAGAACTTTATAGAAGTAATAACTAGCCCAGTCCACAGAAATATTCTCCAAAAAGTTGCTCAAGCAAGTGCAAATTTAGGTCAAGTAATTTTACAACCCGCAGCAGCCCAATTAAGCAATAAACGCCTATTAATTGTTCCGGACGGCGTGTTGCACTATATTCCTTTTACGGCTTTAACTCTACCACAAACCGTTGGACAAAGCACTAATGTTTCTTTAATTGCCGAACATGAAATTATCACTTTGCCTTCCGCCTCAACCCTTGCCATTCTCAGGCAAAATTATGGAGAGAGAAAACCGCCAAACCGAACTCTAGCAATTTTAGCAGACCCTGTTTTCAGCCCAGAGGATGAAAGAATTAAAGGAAAAATCACCCAAGCAACAATAGAAAAATTAGAAGCCAACAACCTCGGTTTAAATCGCTCGCTTCGTGCTTCTAATCGGCAATGGCCGCCCGAACGCCTACCATTTACCCGCCAAGAAGCTCAAACCATATTCAGCTTATTCCCTTCAGCTTCTAGCCGTCAAATATTCGATTTTGATGCCAGTCGCACTACTGCTACCGATGGCAATTTAGCCAATTATCAAATCGTTCACTTTGCCACCCACGGTATTGCCAACAGCAAAAACCCCGAACTGTCAGGAATTCTAATGTCGATGGTAAATGACAAGGGCAATCTTGTTAATGGTTTTTTGCGTCTCACGGATATTTTTAACTTAAAACTGGCAGCAAATTTAGTGGTTTTAAGTGCTTGTCAATCGGGAATGGGACAAAATGTTAAAGGCGAAGGAATGGTGGGATTGACGAGGGGTTTTATGTATGCGGGGGCGCAGCGGGTGGCGGTGAGTTTGTGGAATGTGGATGATGAAGGAACTGCTATGTTAATGCAAAAGTTTTATCAAAAAATGCTGCAACAAAAGTTAGCACCGGCGGCAGCTTTGAGGGCGGCGCAGATGGAAATGATGCAGGAGGAAAAATGGAAATCTCCCTATTATTGGGCTGCTTTTACCTTGCAAGGCGAGTGGAAGTGATCTAGTGACCATAAATCAAATTTCTTAGCTTAGAGAGTCCCACAGAATGAATGATCCTATAATAACAGAAAGATAACTTCAGTGTGCAGCCTATCTTATGTCTCTAAA
>NZ_JAUBQD010000093.1:0-17045 GCF_036701085.1 Microcoleus sp. Pol7_A1 | reverse complement strand
AATACGTCAATATACTTACACAGAAAAAATCATTTAGGATTGAGCTAGATAGAGAAAATCATTTAGGATTGCTATATACGCGAAGCAATCGCCTAGACTATATAGCCTGTCTCACAAAAATTGGATACACAGAAACCTGTGTTGCCAAGGTTCTTAAGTTTGATTTCATAGCTCATCTGCCCAAGAAATTCTATATATTCCGGCGTATTTCCCGAAGTAAGCTGTCGCGCATTTAATCGATCGACTACTGCGTACTTAAACTCTTGTGGGGTCGCCACTCCTAGCCCACCATCAAGGTTAAATTTAAAAGCAAAATAGTTGATTCACTGGGATTCTATTCTCCCCTCAAAATCAGCACTCTGGTTGATGCGATCGCACAAATTACCTTGGTAAAATTAGATTGTCCTAAACGCATAAACCGGGTTTGAGGGACTAAACTCTGGTAAAGGGCGATCGCCAGGAGTTGAACAACCCGGTTGAGGAGAGTCGCGAGGGCGTAAGTCCTATGAGAAAATAAATAACCCCAAAAGAGGAAAAATGCTCGGATTTTATTTATTTTGTATCTACGTCGCAGTCTTGTCCGTGTTTAGTGGACCCAGCCCCCGCCGCCCCGAGAAATGGTGGGTAGAAATTGTCACAGATTCGCCTCACTGTACCTACTATTTTGGCCCCTTCGACACCGACAAAGAAGCCTCCAGCAATACTCCAGGCTACATCGAAGACCTCGAAAGCGAGGGAGCCAAAAGAGTTAGCATCCGCATCAAAAAGTGTCAGCCTACGGAACTCACGATTTGCGACGGTGAATTCTCAGAGGGAATAGCGGCTTAAGAATTTTGAGAGTCCAGACGGCAGAAACCGGGTTTTTTGACCAACATACTCCCTCTATCGCGAGGGAGATCGGTTAAACAACCCGGTTTCTGAGCGTCAATAGTGTGTAAGTTCTGTTTGAGTTTTTCATTAAGTGAAGCCTCAACAATAATATTAAGCATCGTCTTGTCCTAGTCCTTACCTTGCGGACTTTGTATTTGTAGTGGTGGCTTAAAACTCGGCATCTTCTCCACCAAAATGCAGAGTTTACCTACCATTAACTGCCAAAAATTATCGGGAGCAAATCAGCACTGAGGACGAGCCGATCGCTCCCGTTGCATTGATAAATTTAGATCAGTAAAAACTACTTAAATATTCCCAGAGGTACATATGTTTGAAATCTCTATGTTGGGTATGTTTTTCACTGCTTTTTGGCTGCTCGCTCAACCTACTAGCAGCACTCGACGCGACGAATGGTGGGTAGAAGTTGATACAGATTCGCCAAAGCGTACCTATTACTTTGGGCCCTATGACAGCAGACAGGAAGCTTCTGACAGATCGACCGGCTACATCCGAGATCTGGAGAACAAAGGAGTTAAAAAAATTAGCATCAACATCAAACAAGGTAGCCAACCTACTCAGCTAAGAGCTAGTGAAGAGTCTTGAGAAGGTTGGAAACTGCAAATTACGGGCGAAGAAAATTTGACTTGTTAACAGGGTTTTTTTAATGAGATAGCGCTTGCATACTGTAGGGACACAACAATGCTGTGTCCCTGGGGAATATTGAAGAATTGGTATTATTTGCGTCCCAGAAATGCACGTTTTTTCAAAGCACCATCTGATTGAGATTACTGCGAGGATTAAAAGTACGATTTGCTTGGATTTTCTCGTAGGACTCGCGTTCGACAGTGCTGAGTTCTTTCGGCGGCACGATCGCAATTTTTACCAACAAATCAGTCCGCTCGTTTTTCTTCGGTTTCGGCCATCCTTTGCCCCGCAAGCGCAAAGACTGACCCGATCGCATTCCGGCTGGAAATTTTACAGTGATCGGACCTTCAGGCGCCGGCACTTCAATAGAAGCTCCCAACACCGCTTCGTCGGGAGTTATCGGCACTTCGCAGACCAAATTCTCTCCCTCAAACTGGAAGAAAGCGTGAGGCAAAACTTCTAATTTTAGGTACAAATCTCCCTGCTGCTTCGTGTACGGGTCAACTTGACCTTTGCCTTTTATCCGAATTTTGCTGCCAGTTTTCACTCCAGCAGGAATCGAAACTTCGCCTGTGGCGACACGCTTGGAAGTACCCCGAAATGCTTCCCCCAAAGTCAGGGAAATGGCGACCTCGGTGTCGAGAGAGCTTCCTGCGGTGCGGTTTTCGTACCCCGCGAAATCTTCAAATCCGCCAAAACCGGTGGGCCCGCCGCTGCTAGTGCGGTAGTTGCTGTAATTCCACTTGCCGTTGCGCCCGCTACCCGCACTGCTACCTGCGCGGCCTAGCAAGGCATTGATAAATTCGTCAAAACTGCCGTACTCGCTGAAGTCAACCCCGCCAAAGTCTACACTCGTAGCGCCCCCGCCCGGCCATCCGCCTGGAGTTGTGGCAGCTTGCTTCCAGTATTGACCGTATTGGTCGTATTTTTTGCGTTTTTCAGGGTCTGAGAGCACTTCGTAAGCTTCGTTTACTTCTTTAAAACGAGCTTCGGCTTCTTTGTTCCCGGGGTTCATGTCCGGGTGATATTTCCGGGCTAGTTTGCGGAAAGTTTTTTTAATTTCATCAGAGCTAGCAGTTTTGTTGAGTCCCAAAATAGCGTAATAGTCTTTAAAATCTGTTGCAGCCATTAAGCAATCCCTCTTTATTAGTTGTTAGTTGTTAGTTGTTAGAAAGAATAAATCCCAAATTAGCAGGATGGCGAATTAGCTGGATGCCAGCGGCAAAAGTGCCTGCGGCATCTCATTCAAATTATAGGTTATCAAAGGTTTGGACTCGATCGAGTTCGGTTGTTGCTTGCGGGACGATCGCAATTTCCGCACTCCGCTGCTGTTTGAGATTTTATAGCATTCGGCTCTCTCGTGCTGAAGGCAGCCGGAGCAGCCGGCTCTGTTATGCTTTCGGCATTCGACAAGAAAAACAATGGTTTCATCAATTAAGAACGTCCTCACCCTACGGGCGGTTACTATACCTTTGAGCTTTTAGACGGTGAAACTATTGCCACGATCAGTTTTGAGGACTTGTGCGCCTTCGGGCTTTCCGGAGGCGGCGAGAGCTTTAGGCTGCCACCCGGTTGAAACGAACCGGGGAAAGCTGCTGCTGTTGCTGGCGCGAACCTAGGAGGGTTGACTGGCGAGGACGATCGCACTTTTTTTGTGGCGCGGTGCGATCGAACTTCTCGATCTGAGCTTTTCACCCCATGCAAATCCTAGAAAGTTCTCATCAGCAACTCTGGTCGAATCTGCTGCCTGAATTATCACGAATTTATACCCTAAAACGCGCAGTAATTCCACAATCTTTCGAGATATTTTTCCCTCACCTCAGAGCGGTGTTATACAATCTTATTTTTTTACTATCTGAATACATTTAAGTCAAAGTAATATAACATAATCTCTCCGCTGTCTGTTAACTAGAACACACACTTTTAAAAAAATTAAGATAGGATAGTAGAGCGATAAGTTTTTAACGCTACGAGAGTGCTAACATTATGAATTATTTGCTAAGTTGGCCTTGCGGCTGCTGCGACGATTGGAAAGATTGTTCCGAGAGTTGTGTTGTACTAAGAAACGGGCAGCGCATTTGTCAGTCGTGCTACGATCGCAAATACAAGAATCAGAAGCAATTCGCCAGACGCCGGCGAGCGAACATATCTGTATCACCGCAGGCCCTAACATAGACTATCCCTTATTAATGTGCAATGCTTTGAATAAAGCGAAGTATTTCGACAACCTAAATCAGCGGTTTCCATTAATAATAAGATAAAAAATTTTAATTTCGTCATCAGTCATCAGTCATCGGTCATTGGTTATCTGTCACTAATTTAGTTATTTATCATCTGTTACTTGAAAAGCAGGTAACAGATTTTAACTTAAAAAACTAATGACTGACGACTAATGACTAATGACTAATAACTAAATGATAGTTCCATCAGGAATCGTGGCATTTTTCAGGACTACGATAATGCCGCTGCGGATGTAAAAACCAAGGTTTTCGCGGTTGGCTTCTTCCACTCGGTCTTTATTAATTATTTGAACATTGTGGCCGATGCGGGCATTTTTATCCACAATCGCGCGGCGAATTGTAGTATCTGCACCGATACCGAGGGCGACTCCGCCGTTGTCTAAACTAGAATGCCGTTCGGCGTCTGGTTCGTAGAAGTCAGCACCCATGACCAGGGTATCTTGAATCGTACATCCAGCTTCAATGCGCGATCGAACTCCCAGCACAGAATGGTCGATCCGGCACTGTTTGAGAATGCAGCCTTCAGCAATAATCGATTCTGTCACGTGAGTATCTAAAAGCTTAGTCGGCGGCAAGAAACGCGGGCGAGTGTAAATCGGCGCCTTTTCATCGTAGAAACTGAAAGGAGGCTGAGGCTGTTTTGTCAGAGCCAAGTTAGCATCGTAAAAAGCCTCAATGGTTCCGATATCTTCCCAGTAATCGTCAAACAAATAAGCTTGAACGTTGTGCTCTTTTGCATTATTCGGAATAATCTCTTTACCAAAATCAGTTTGGTTTGGAGATTCTTTCAGGAGTTTAATCAGAACTTCTTTTTTGAAGACGTAAATCCCCATCGAAGCAATGTAAGGGCTTTCCTGAGCCTGCTGCGCTGTCAGTCCCAGTTTAGTAGTATCCACCTGCATTTGTTTGAGCGCATCGCCTTTTGGCTTTTCGCTGAAAGAAACAATGCGGCCGCTGTCGTCGATTTTCATCAAACCAAAATCCGAGGCTCGCTTCTCGTCCATTGGCAAAACGGAGAGGGTGATATCGGCGTTGGTTTCGCGGTGTCTGTGCACAAACTTCTGGTAGTCCATGCGGTAGAGGTGGTCGCCTGAAAGAATCAAGTATTCGTCAACGTCCCACTCTTCTAGCAGCCAGAGATATTGGCGAACTGCGTCGGCTGTCCCTTGAAACCAGTTGGGATTTTCCTGAGTTTGCTGGGCGGCGAGCACCTCGGCAAATCCCTCGGTAAAGCCGGTAAACTGGTAGGTGCGAGCGATGTGGCGGTTGAGGGATGCCGAGTTGAATTGGGTGAGGACGTAGATTTTGAGTATTTCCGAGTTGATGCAGTTGCTGACAGGAATATCGATGAGGCGATATTTCCCTGCGAGGGGAACTGCGGGTTTGGCTCGCAGTTTGGTTAGGGGGTAAAGGCGGGTGCCTACACCGCCACCGAGGATGATGGCTAAGACTTTTTTCAAGGAACTTTCTCCCTAGGGTCGATGAACTCTCCAAGTACAGTGTCGGATGGTGAGGGCTTCTTGACAAGGGGGGGGAGCAAGGAAGTTATGAGTTATGAGTTATGAGTCGAGTCGCTTACGCAGAAACCGGGTTGTTTAATCCAAATACTTTTCCAACCCTCAATAAGAGTTAAAAAACCAGGTTTATGAGAGTGGGAGTGCGTCCGGGACTGGAGTTATGAGTTTTGAGTTGTGAGTTAAAATACCCATCAATAAATAACGGCAGTTTAACAAAAGAATAAGGTTCGGGGTTTGGGCTTTTAATTACAAGTTTCTTGGGTTAATTCCCCCTTCTGGCAATTTCTCCATCCAGGCTCATCGCGCTGTTGTTCTTTTTCAAGGCGGGTCATCGCACCGCGCCCGCTGATGCTCTGGTTGGGCCCGCTGGCGTCCTTGTTCTGCTTGAGTTAGACCTCGTTCTTGTTGCTGGCTTTCCTGTTGTGTGAGTTTTTCCGATTCCACAGCAGTCAGGAAGCGCCGCCCGCCGGGACAATAAATTTCTAGGTAGAGTCAGTTTTAAATCTGAGATTGACTGGAAATTTGTGTAATTTTTTACAATTTGTCGATCGACAAAATTGGATTAAATGTCTATTCTCTACCAAAAGCTAGATCCCCTAGAAACCTCTGCTACTGTAGCCTAAGCCCTAAAAGCTAAAAAAAGTGTATGCAAATTCAAACGCCGGACTGGGTTAAACACGCGGTATTCTACCAAATATTCCCCGATCGCTTCGCCAAAAGCAAACAGCCTCGCAAACGCCTGCTGCAAAACTTCATGTGGGAAGAATGGCACGAAATCCCCACTCTCCAAGGCTACAAAGGCGGGGACTTGTGGGGCGTGATGGAACAGCTAGACTACTTGCAAGACTTAGGCATTAACGCAATTTACTTCACCCCCATATTTCAGTCGGCTAGCAATCACCGCTACCACACCCACGACTACTATCAAGTCGATCCGATGTTGGGCGGCAATCCGGCTTTTAAAGAGCTTCTAGACGCCGCTCACGATCGCAACATCAAAATTGTCCTCGACGGCGTATTCAACCACGCCAGCCGGGGATTTTTCTTCTTTCACGACATCCTCGAAAACGGCCCCCATTCTCCTTGGCTGGATTGGTTTAAAATTGAAGGCTGGCCGCTATCCGCTTACGACGGCAATTTTCCTGCTAACTATGCCGGTTGGGACGGGAATCGAGCACTTCCTGAATTCAATCACGAGAATCCAGAAGTGCGAGAATACATCATGGAAATCGCCGAATATTGGATTAAATTCGGCATCGACGGCTGGAGGCTGGACGTTCCTTTTGAAATTAAAACCCCGGGATTTTGGCAGGAATTTCGAGAACGAGTTAAAGCAATTAATCCCGAAGCTTACATTGTCGGCGAAGTTTGGGAAGATGCGAGAGAATGGCTCGACGGCAGTCAATTTGACGGGGTGATGAATTATCTTTTTGCTGCGCCAACTATTGCTTTTGCAGCGGGCGACAGGGTAGATTTAGCTCAAATTGAAGGTCGTTCTTACCATCCATATCCGCCACTTTTTGCTAAAGAGTACGGCGACAAAATTCAGCAGGTTTTGGAACTGTACCCGTGGCCGATACAGCTAACTCAACTTAACTTGTTGGCCAGTCACGATACAGCTAGGTTGCTCTCAATTGCTGGGGGCGATAAAGCTAGCGTCGAACTTGCTACTTTGCTATTGTTAACTTTTCCCGGAGCTCCTAGCATTTACTACGGGGATGAAGTTGGTTTGCCCGGTGCTCTAGATCCCGATTCTCGCCGCGGTTTTCCATTACAAGCTAGCTGGGAACTGGATGTTTTAGATTACCACAAGCAGTTGATAGCTTTGCGCCACAAATACGCTGCCCTCCGCACTGGAGCTTACCAAATTCTGTTTGCTGAGGGAACGGTTTACGTTTTTGTCAGAATTCTGGGGGATGAAGAAATAGTTGTTGCTGTCAATGTCGCGACAGAAGAAGCTAATATTAGCTTTGAGGTAGCTAATTTGAAATCTCCTCACGATAAGTTGCTGTTTGGGAAAGGCGATTTTGTTTGGAAAGGTGAAGGGGAAACTCGACATTTAGAATTGATGCTGCCGGCGCGATCGGGGTTGATTTTAGGTTCGGGTAAGTAGTTTAAAATGTAGGGTAATGTGCTCCGGACGCACCCGACATTTATCGGTGATTTTCCCCGCGCATCCTAAATTTATTATAGACGTAAGGTGCGCAATGCGCACCTTACATTTATAGGTAAAAGCACAAGTTTTATTATGCTGCAACCATTGCTGGTAGTAGCACCGCATCAATGATATGAATGACGCCATTGTCGGCAAGAATATCTGAAGTGAGAACTTTAGCATCATTCACTTTAATGCCGTCAGAAGTATCAATCCCCACAACAGAACCTTCCACTGTTTCAGCAGAACTTAACTCAAGCAAGTTCTCAGTTAGTACCTCGCCAAACAGAATGTGATAGGTGAGAATTTTCTGGAGCTTGGGTATGTCTTCCAACCAAGAGGCAATAGTGTTCGTAGGAATTTTGGCAAATGCCTCGTCAGTTGGTGCTAAGACGGTGTAGGGGCCCGGACTTTGCAATAAATCTAACAAACCAGCCGCTTCAATAACAGTTACGAGCGTTTTGAAAGAGCCGGCATTGGTGGCAGTCTCGACAATATCAGCCATGATGTTTTTCGGGAGTGCAAAGAGCAGAAAATGAATCAGAGGCGACAATCATTTTAGCACTTTACAAATAGCAGAAAAAGAATCGGAAGGATGATGATCATTTTAGACATTATAAGTTACTTGGGTTGCCGCCCCAGATGGTCCGGCCCGATCGACCTTTTTGACTTATCCTGGGCTCGCATCCTCCCCCTTGCGGAAAAACTGCTTTAAAATCTCTCCGGGATCTCTGTCCCAGGTGTCGATATGTTCGTAAATTAAGCCGTCTTTATCCAGTTTATAAGTAGAGTAGCCGTTAAAAAAAATCCGAGCTTTCCAGGGAACCCGCAGGACGCCGCGAACAGTCCAATTTGCCACAATAGTATCAGGGGCAGTCTGACTTACACCGTGCAGGTCGAAGTAAATCTCGCGAAAGAATAGCTGTCCGTGAAATCGCAAAGTCCAAAAGATAATGCGATAGTTGATTTTTCCTTTAAATTTGTTAACAGGGTCTTGAAAATAAACATCTTTTGTGTATATCTCGTAGGAGATGTCTTTTTCAAAAAGCGTCGGGAGATCCGCTTTCAGAGTGTCTACCGCTTGTTCTACCTGCATTTGATATTCGAGCGCGCTCACGCTACCACCTTGTGACAGTATTAATTTATAACTTTAAATGAATAATCTCGATCGCTGGAGTATCGCAGATTTGATACTTCATCCAGTTCTGATTTTAACTCTAGCGATATTATCCGCGCCGGCTTTTCTGCTGACCCGGACTTGCGACATCGACACCTTGGCACAGATTTGACAGAACACCCCCACTCCTCTGACATTCTCGCAGAAATCAACAGCGGCAAGCTGTTGATGGTAGATAGCCGTCGCCGGAACGGTCTAATTTTGATTAAACGCTTCCACGCGGAGTTTGCCGGGCCTGGGGCTGCCGTTGGGGGTGCTTTTGATGTTGACTCTCAGCAGGCGATTCCCGTGGGCGATTTTTGTTTGGTTTGCCCTCAATCTCCCGAAGAAAGACAGAAAGCTTTTGGAATTCGGCGGCATTGGGTGCGGTTAACGGAACAGTTAACGGCAAAGCCGGCAGCTTTGGAACGGGCACAAATGATTTTAACTCAGTTTGAACAATATTTTGATGGGGAAACAGTAGCACAAATTCCCGATGAAGCTTTGGCACTTTTAGTAGGCGTATTTCCCCAAACTATGCGCGCGGCGCGACAGATTGACAATTAAAAATCGCCTGGTAATTTGCTTGAATTAATAGCATTTTTAAGGGTTGTTGTCAAGTCAAAATCGCTGCGATTCGATCGACAGTCCGCTGATTTTCCTCCGGGCTACCCACCGTAATTCGCAAACCTCCTCCAGTATGCCTAATTAAAGTACCTCCCTCTTTTAGCTGCTGCATGATTTGTTTGTGTTCCTGTTCGGCAGATTCGCCCCCACCGGCTTTCGCCCGCAGATAAACGAAGTTAGCCGCACTCGGCCAAACTTGTAATTTTTGATGCTGAGTTAGCGCTGCAATTAATTTGGCTCTTTCTGATAGAGTTTCGGGAATGGTTGCTAGCAATAACTGCCGCTGCGCTAGGGCTAACTCGGCTGCGGTTTGCGAGAAACTGGGAAGGTTGTAGGGGAGGCGAATTTTTTCTAAGGCTGCTGCGAGTTCGGGATGGGCGATCGCATATCCGACTCTCATTGATGCTAGTCGAAAAGCTTTGGAAAATGTCCGTAAAATTATCCAATTCCGATGCTGGTGCAATTGGTCGGCTAAAGTATTTTGGCTGAATTCAAAATAAGCTTCGTCAATTACTACTAATATCTGTTCCGGCAAACTTGACAACCATTCTATTTCATCAGTTGTTAAAGCATTGGCTGTGGGGGAATTGGGATGAACGACAAAGACGGCCCGCACGGGGGGATTTTGATTTTGGTCGTTAGCGCAGCCCTCGGAGAGGATCGCCCTTTTAGCCGCCTCGATATCGATTTCAAAATTCTCCTCTTTCCGCTGAACACTCACAACGGGAATTCCGAGAGTTTGGGCGATTATTCCATACATCGAAAAGGTAGGATTCGCTACCAAAATAGAGCCTTGCCCGCCTAAACAAGTAGCTATTAAGAGCGATCGAATTAGTTCGTCGGAACCGTTGCCCACAGAAATATTGTCGCCTGTAATGGCTGTTTTTGGCAGTGTAACCCCCCCTTGCCCCCCCTTGTTAAGGGGGGGGACATTTAGGGATTCATTGACGTATTGGGCGATCGCCTCTTTGAGTGCTGCGTGGCCTCCGTCGGGATAGCGATTTGTCTCAATTAACTGCTGGTAAGTCCAAGCTAGCTTTTTTTTTAATTCCTCGGGCAAGTCGTAGGGGCATTCGTTGGTATCGAGGCGATCGATCGCACTTTCCGAGTGCGCTGGTTCTCCTGACGCGCCGCCCGGATGGGGAGTGTATGCGGTAAGTTCGGCTAAATCTTTTCGGATAAAGGGCAGCATGGTATAATTTACGACTTTTTATTTTAGATAATTTGCTTACAAGCATCTGAACTTAGCATAGAGCTTGTTCTATCTCGAAAGCAAGAGGAGAGGGGGAATTTAGTTTCTGTCGCTCGATTGATGCGTCGGCTGCGGCAAATTGATTATTTTAATAAAGTAACTGCTGATATTTGGAGACAGAGTATGAAAGTCAAGCCTTCCGATATATCTAAAAATACCGCTGCTACCCTAATAGCTTTGAGTTTGGCTGTTCTCCCTTCAGCTATGCCTGCCTCAGCTCAAACGCAGTCAGCTCCGACCCAGAACAATACTGATTCTAATGGAGTTGTTCTAGACAGAACTCCCTTTCAAGAAAGCAAAGAAGACAACAATCATTGGGGTGCTTTGGGTTTGTTGGGCATCCTCGGTTTGGCGAATCTGTTTCGCAAGGATGAACCCAAACGCTACCGCGATCCGATGGGTGAATAATTTTTTAAACGGCGATCGCACCAGCCAAAAACCCACTCAACAGTCCTGGATTCAAAAACCGGGTTTTTTACGAACATACTGGATTATGGGCTTTAATCCGGCCCAAAAACCCGGTTTATTGGATAATTGATGGGTACTTTTGCCACAAAGTTTATTCAATCGCGCCACAAAGCAATTCCGCCTAACAAACCGCTGACATTAGGTACTATTTTCACCTGCGGCGGTAACTCAACAGCAATCTTTTTAGTATTGCCGCCGCCGATGTAAATGCGATCGCAGTTAAAGAGATTTTGCAGAGAAGCGATCGCCTTTTCCAGACGGCGATTCCATCTTTTAGAACCGACTGTATCTAATGCCGATCGCCCTAATTGCTGTTCGTAAGTTTCCCCTTTGCGAAACGGGTGATGTCCCAATTCTAGATTTGGCACCAAGATACCATCGACAAATAAGGCAGAACCGAAACCGGTGCCAAGGGTAATTACTAATTCTACCCCCGTCCCAGCAATTGCTCCCAATCCTTGAATATCCGCATCGTTAGCCACTCGCACAGGTTTTCCCAAGCGATCTTTGAGAGTAGTTTGTAGGTCAAAATCTATCCAAGACGGATCTAAATTCACTGCGGTTTTGATGATGCCACCAGAGACGACACCGGGAAAACCTACTGATACGCGGTCAAATTCCCCTTGTCCGCTGGCTAAAGAGGCGATCGCCTCTAGTACGGGTTCCGGTTTCGGCGGTTGAGGCGTTTCTAAACGGCTGCGTTCGGTTTGGGGTTGGCCTTCCTCGTCCAAAACCATAACTTTGATGCCGCTTCCGCCAATGTCAACGGCTAACGTGCGAGTCGATCGATCTTGTTCACTCATTTGATTGTTGAGACTTGGAAGTTGGTCAAATTTTAATTTTTGAATTGGCAAAACTTTTGAATCGCTTCCCAAATTTCCGCTAGGACATTGCCCAAAGCGTGATCGTCTTCTAATTCGATTAATTGCACCCAGGGACGGTTAGCGGCAAAATTTTTGCTAGCTTGAATCGGTATTATTGTATCATGCTTCCCGTGAAGAATTAACGTAGGGACTGAACGCATTAATTTTTCTTCAGGGTATTGAGCCATATCTGCCACAAACTGATAAT
The DNA here is from genome assembly GCF_036701085.1 of Microcoleus sp. Pol7_A1. Classification (NCBI taxonomy): domain Bacteria; kingdom Bacillati; phylum Cyanobacteriota; class Cyanophyceae; order Oscillatoriales; family Microcoleaceae; genus Microcoleus; species Microcoleus sp. Pol7_A1. The sequence continues at coordinate 5,044 of NZ_JAUBQD010000093.1, read as the reverse complement.
TCAGTGGCAGATAAGCTTGTTCGCCGTAGTGGTAAACCGGCAAATATTTCTCAGACTGCCACTTTTCTAACTGTTGCTGTCCCAACAGTGGCAGCCAGTGGGAGATAAATTCAAAAGCCGGCGCTAACAAAACTATTTGCTTTACTGACAATTGTCGCTGGGCCAACCAAGCCGCTGTCAGTCCCCCAAAACTCGACCCTATTATGGTGACTCCTCCTAAATTTTTTAAATTGTCTGTGGGAGATTGGGAGGATTGGGTTTGCAAAAATTCGGTTTCTATTTGGTTTAATTGGCGGGTGAGAGTGAGTCCCGAAAAATCGTTTTGATTGAGATCGGGAGTTTTTAGGTCAATTCCTAGGTAAGAAAAGCGATCTCGGAAATATCTAGCCTTAGCTGAATTGGGACTTGAAGCAAATCCGTGTAAATAAATGTAACTTGAGTCGTTCTGTAGATTCATCCAGAAAAATTTATGAGACTTCCCAACTAATTATTTTAAGTTATTATGAGCTATTAAATAAAAAAGTTAAAACACTAACTTAAACAAAATATATACTGATATTCTGAAAATATCGAGGACTTGCAGGGATTTAAATTAGGCAATTTGAGACTGTTTATAAAAAAGTCAAGCACTCGTCTAGACTTGAAAATGCTGCGCTTTGAGACTGCTTTTCCCAAGAGAGAAAGCCATCGCATAAATTACATAAAAGCTGGCTTTCTCGCTGCCTGCATTTATTGATTTCTACTTGCTTACAACAATGAATCGCAGAGTGCGTATTGCACACCCTGCGATTCACTCAAAACTACCCGTCAATTACTGCGGTTTTTGACCGTTTTGCATCCTGTTTCTAGCAGTTTGTCGGCGCTGCTGCATCAGTTGAGCTAATTGGCTGCGCTGTTCGGGCGTGAGCAGTTCTCGCATTGCAAGTGTACTTTCAAATTGCACCTCTTCCAACTGCTGCCTCAATCCGATTATTTGACGGTGTTTTTCGCGTATTTCGCTAGCATTTGCCGTGCCGGACATCATCGTTTCCAATTCTTGTCTGGCTTGGCGGACTGCTTGCATCCGCTGGGAAACTTGGTCTTTGTAACGATCGCGAACTGCCTGCATTTGCTGCTTTTGGTCGGCGCTTAAATTAAGTTTCTCGAACATCCCCCCTTCCTTGCCTGCAGGTCGATTTGGTCGCTGATTTTGGGCAATTGTTCCCGCTTCTAGGGGATTGGGAACTGCTATTGCTGCGGCTGTGCTGCCGAGAGTCAGCATTAAAACGGCTAAGGCAGAAATGCGACGAATTGACATGAAAATTACCTCTTTGAGATTAGTTATTTGTTGGCGGTTCGCTGTCAGCGGAAACAGGGAAATTAAACCACTCTGTTTGCGGTCGATTGGTCATATTTTCTTGAGGAGAATCCTGGAGTACACCCTCCCAGTTATTGACTAAAAATGCTTCTAACTGAGCTGTTTCCTCATCTGGCAATTGTGCAGTCTCAAACGAACGGTAGCCAGACCAAAAAACTAGCAAACTAGCAGCAATCGCCGAGGACAATGCCCACTTAGAAACAGAGGATATTTTTAACCTGTTATCTGACTTAGCTGACGCACTTAATTGCGTTTTTGTGTGGTGGGTTTCAGAGAAAACGCTCGCCTGATTACTTTCTATTGCTGCTAGAAGTTTTTGCTCTAAATCTGGTGCAGCTTCAGGAATATTTGGGCGATTTTGCTTCAAGAAATTAACTAAATCTTGGTCGCTGCTTGGGTTATTCATAGCTCGCTGACACCTTCTTTTTGCAAAAATTGCCGCACAGCATTTCTGGCATAAAACACGCGAGATTTGACGGTTCCCGCCGGCAGTCCCAAAATTTGGGCTACTTCTTTTTGCGGGATGTCTTCTAAGTCGTGCAGCACCAAAACGCTGCGGTGTTCAAAGCTCAATTGCTCCAGTCCCCGCTGCACTAAATCTTGATAGTGCAACTGCATCAAGTCAGAGGTACGATCTGTGACAACAATCCGATCCATTTGTTCTTGATTTTTGAGTTTGGAATCAAAAGAATGCTGCTTAGCAAATGCTTGTCTTTGGTCAGAAGCCACATTCCAAGTGATTCGATAAAGCCAAGTAGAAAAGTTGTCTTGGTGCTTGAGTTTTGGCAATCCTTTCCACACTCGCAGGAATACTTCTTGGGTTAAGTCGTCAAGCAGCGAGGGCCCGCAGAGTTGGTAAAGGGTTGACCTGACTTTGTGTTGGTAGCGTTGGTAAAGGTGGCGAAAGCAGGTGCGATCGCCCTTTAGACACTCAGCAACTAAGTCCGAGTCGGAACAGTCATCGGTTAAAACATTGGCTGACACACCTAACACCTGTGAAGTCTCCCCCACCAGTTCGTTATCTGAAGTGTTTAGACAGGACGATCTGGAAAAAGGTTCAAATCATTTAAAATTTTTTTTCGACGAGGCGACAGGTAGGGAAACGGCAGTGCCGTTTCCTGATTTTTCCTGTAATTAACGGGTTCCGAGGTGTAAAGCCTGGGAACCCAGATCCAGAGTCCCAGCCTTGGTTGAGAAAATGGACGCTCTGACTCGCCCCAGAAGCGTTACTTTCGCTAAGCGCCTAGTAACAAGTAAAACCAGTAAAAATTTGCTCAGTGGGTAGGGACATGACAATGCCCATTGGTGTCAACTTAACCTCAAAGGTAGTGCGAGTCTTCTGTCTAGCGATTAAGACCCGATCGCCCCGGCGCTCCCCGAATCGTTGCGGGGGGACAAGAATCTTCTCTTTCGTCCCCCTTTTTAAGGCTACCGGGTACACACAAGTGGATTATGAGCTAGTTTCCACTCTTGCTGTTCGACCAATGCCTTGGTCGGAGGGTAGATTAATTGTATAAGTACCGTGAGAAGGCTGTTCTCCTAAGTAGGCATAAAGCAATTGTGACTTGTCTAATAACGGACGGTCTTGTACAAGTGATTTAGAAAAGGTATATATAGCGGTTCTCAATTAAGGGAGGTACAAGTTTAGATTGAATAATTGAATAATTGGGGAATTTACGAATCAATTAAAAAGTCCTCAATTCCCCTATTTAAAATCTAAATCTGTACATTATCTACCTGAGAAAAGCTATAGGAGATTTACCGCTTTTATTAACCTGAGAGTTTGAGGCGATCGCCTGCCTGCGATATTGCTCGATCCAGGATTGAATTGCCAATTTAAATTCAGCTTTTTGTGCGTCTTCAATTCCTTTTGGATCGAAGCGATCGCAATAATGGATCTCAATCAACAATGCTAACTCTTCGAGACAATATAACTCCGGTTTTTCTTTTTTTAACCTCTCAATCCAATTTTTTAAAGACTCGGAAGGATGGCGAATCAATCCAGACTCATTTAACGCCTGTTCGATTAAATAAAATTTCGATTTCGGACTCAACGAATCTTTGTTATAAATAGCTTTTAACCATCTTTGTTTCTTAGATAAAAGGCGTACAGTTTTCTTAAAATTAGGATTACACCTCCGAAAAAATATTAATGCCAGCAGGATGACTCCCCCATACTTCAATCCATTGCTAGCGGATAAATATCGCAACCCCAGCAAAATTTTGTAACTCAATAGCGACCATAAATCAGAGATAAATGCCCCTCGGGGAGCAGCAGCATCCTCCATGCTTTCCCAATCAGAAGGCGTAGCATCAAAAGCTTGCCATTTTCCCGCGATATAAGCCAAAGTCCAAGCATGAGCATGGCGACTTCTTACAATATATTGGTTCTCCAAAGAACTAAATTCGTGAACAGAATATCCAACAGCATAACGGGCTGGAATACCGAGTTTTCTCAGGAGAAGTGTCGCAGCAGTAGCAAAATATTCACAATGTCCAGAGCGAGTGTCCAGTAAAAATGTTGATAGAGGCGTAGCATCATTATCTTTGCCCCTAAGCTTCAGTGAATACACGAAATTTTTTAGGAAAAACCACTCTATTTTATCTAATATTTCTGGTGGGGACTTTCCTTGAATAGCCATTTGGCTGAGGATTTTATTCAGTGCCGCCATTTCTGATTTTGGTATTTGCAGGTCGTCTTCTGTAGGCGGGCTATCTACAGAAAAATTATTATTAAAGTAGCTTCGATAAGCCAGCATATCAACTTTTCCCACCACTTTAATTGTGCCATATTTATTCTTTTCCATCTGACTGACAGGCAATGCGTCAATTTTAAAAGTTCCATCGGGCAGCTTTAATAAACCTTGCTTGCCTTGGAGTATAGCCGAAATAGTAATCGTTGATGGATTCGGTAGTTGGTCGCCTAAATCCCAAGTTGTGGCATTAATCTTTGGTTGTACGGGAACAAAGTTAGGATTTAAGGCGAGCCAAAGTGAAGAGTTGTAGCGATTATAAGTGGCTTCTCTTAGCAGTCGGGGAGGAATCTGTTTAGCTTCTGGAGCAACTCTAAAAATAATTTCATTTGACTGTTTTAATAATCCCAATGACCCGATGTTCGTTTGTTTTTTTAAAAAATCTGTTTCTTGAGAATTCCCATTACTAAGCCATGAGATTGCTTGCTGTTCTACTGCTAGGTGAAGTTGGTGCAGGCCCATCTGTCCTATAAATCCTATACTGCCAGCAATTAACATCAGACCAACCCAGAGAATAGATGAAAATCTTTTCGTTCTCACCGACCACAAAGCAATAGCGGTCAAGGCAAATATCCCAGCATAAAAAGAGCTCTCTCTACTGTTTGCCGTACTAGCGGATAGCAGACAACAGATAAAATATGGATAATTTAGATTCACTATCAAGGGGTTAAGTGGTGCTTTTTTTAGGGCTTTGTTTAGCCACAAAAACATTAGGCGTATATCCAGACTTTCCTTGACAGAATATACCTGAGCAGCTACCAGTGGAAAAAATACACCAGGAAGCCACTGCAACAAATTATATATAGCAATCCTAAATCATTATCATGATTGTGATACAATTATATGCAATACTTGATTCTGGAGTTTAGACTAGGCAGCAAGAAAAGACTCAGCAAAGCTGAGTTGAAAATAAACAGACTTCAGATCTGAAAAT
>NZ_JAUBQD010000161.1:0-1469 GCF_036701085.1 Microcoleus sp. Pol7_A1 | reverse complement strand
AGGGCAATCTGCACGGCCTCTAGAAATTGATGTTGGGCTTGAGCAGCTTGAATTTGAATTTCATAGACCTTAATCGTATCCAACAGAGTTCGAGAGCGTTCTGCAATGACTGCCGCCAATTGTTTCATCTGCTCGAAGTTGCCGCTGAGGTAAGCTGCTTCAGTGGCAGCTTCGTAGAGGGCTAGGGTTATTTCGTACTGGGTTTGCCAGCTATCTTCAGCTAACAAGGCGATGCCTGTCGTGCAATACTCAAATGCGGCTGTATAGGCAGTTGCTGCTCTGGCTTTTTGTCCGGCTTTGAGATTGAGTTGGGCGAGTTCTATTTGCTGCGATGGAGCGACGATCAGGGATTTGCCGATATTTAGTTGGTTAACGATCTCAAACAGTTTTTCTTCTGTTTCGGCGGCGGACGTATGAGTCAGTAATAGTTGCCCGATTTTTAAGTGAGCGATTTGTTTTTGCTCGTCGGGAATCAGGGAATAAGCTGCTTGCTGGACGCGATCGTGCAAGAATTTGTAAGAACACGAGTCAGAGTCGAGAAGTTCCGAGCTTGAGGGATTTTGTACCCTCAATTGAGACTTTTCCTGAAAAAACTTATAGACCTCACTGGTGGGTAAAACCAATCCCTCTTGTAATGCTTTCCATAAGTTTGAAGCAGTCTCAGCTTGAGTTTTTTCGTCAACTATCGCCAGGGTTGCTAAGTCAAACTCGTTGCCAATGCAGGCGGCAAGTTTCAGCACTGTTTGAGCCGGTGCGGGCAACTTCTGCAATTGAAGCGCCATAAATTCAACTACATCATCAGTCAGCGCCAGCGATCGAATTTGAGCAATGTCGCACTGCCAGAAACCAATCTCAGTGTTGAATGCAATCCATCCCTCATCGTGTAGCGCTTTGAGAAATTGGGTGGCAAAGAAGGGATTACCTTGAGTTTTTTGGTACACCAATTCTGTCAGAGGTGCAGCAATCTCTTGCGAACAGCTCAGGGTATCTGCAACCAGGTGGTTGAGGTCATTTTGGAGCAGGGGTTTGAGAGTAATGGTGTCGACGGCGGCACCGCTGCTGCAAACTTCATCTAGCGTCAGCATGAGAGGATGAGCAGCAGAAACCTCGTTATCCCGGTAAGCGCCAATTAACAGGAGGTAGCCAGCGTGAGTGTCGCTCATTAATAGGTGCATCAACTTGAGCGATGCCGAATCTGCCCACTGCAAGTCATCAAGAAAGATGACTAAGGGATGGTCTTGGGTGGTAAAGACTTGAATAAACTTTGGGAATAACAAGTTGAAGCGATTTTGACTGGCATTTCCCACCTGTTCGGCAACGGGTGGCTGTTGACCGATAATCCGTTCGAGTTCGGGGATGACTTGAATGATGACTTGTCCGTTTTCTCCGAGTGCGGAGAGAATTTTGGCTTTCCATCGCTCGAGTTGTTCGTCTGTCTCGCTCAACAGTTGTGCCATTAAGTCGCGAAA
>NZ_JAUBQD010000160.1:0-1483 GCF_036701085.1 Microcoleus sp. Pol7_A1 | reverse complement strand
TGAGTCATTTTTTTTTGTTTTCAAGTCCTATATTTTGAAAAATTTTCGATGAGGCGATGGTACCTGCGGAATGTGGGGTACATTTTTAGGCAATCACGTTTGATGCTCTCGCTATAACCTCGATGGGGTTCATACTGATTAATGAATTGACGACCGCATCGGACACAAATGTGATTCTGTTTTCCTTTCTTCTTGCCGTTTTTACGGATATGGGTTGATTTACATTCTGGGCATTGCATAAATTATTCCTCCTATTCATACTCTAACTCAGCAACGCCAGATAATGAATTAGTAAGCGAATTGAATTTTTGAGCATCTCTCTCGACTTAGAATAGCAAAGTGTCTTGCGATGAAGTCGTGCTTGCATCATGTCGTAGTCGCGTATTTTCGCCCTCTACTCTGGTCATATAAGTTTTACAGACAATTTGGTCTCCATCTGGAATAAACATGGGATAAACTGGCCATCCATCTGTTACATAAAAATAACATTTCCAGTTACCGACTAATTCCCACAATGGTCGAAAAGTTGCTGCACTATGGTCGCCCAGCACCCATCCTAAAATCCCTGGCTGAAAGTGATTAACCGCTGTCCAGAGCCAAATTTTATTTTTTTTGACCAATAAATGTTTCGAGTTCATCAAGTTCTCCAACTTCGGGAATTGTATCTGGTTCATAAGCATCAGGCAGCAATTCTCCTACAAGCTATACCCAATTTATGATGCTGTGTGATGCACCCCTTTAATCCTCTCTATTGCTCGAAAACCCAGACCATTGACATACATTGTGAGGCATTCACGTTTCACCTCCGAGCGAGTAACCTTTATGAGGTTGATAGCAATCTATAAATTGTCTGCCACAATCGACACAAATATAATTCTGTTTACCTTTTTTACGACCATTTTTATTAACATGAGTTGACTGACATTCAGGACATTGCATAAGCTCTGCGTTTTGTGAAGTGTTATTTTTTGGCGCTCGCACTCTCAAATCATCATATCCTAATTCACTAACGCCAGTCATTTCAAATAAAAAAGAGACACTATTGAGCAGTAGGCACAGATTAGTTCATCTAAAGATGTGCCAGGAGGAGCATACATTCTGGCTCGCTTTAAGGCACTAAAATCGTGTTCAATATCCTTCAGGTCTGGAGAATATTTTGGGAGAAAAAGAACTTGATGATCCGTTTCCTCTACCAGTTCTCGAATGGCTGTGTTTCGATGAATCGGTGGATTATCCATGATTAATATAGATGGCTTGGTCAGAGAGGGTAATAAATACAGCGTTTTCCGCTGTTATGAGGTACAGTAGCAACAATCAGTGAACCAATTTCTTAAATGGTTAGGATTCATTAAATTAAGGGCAACTGCTACGATTCTATCAATCATTGCTGGGGCAGGGTAAACGCCTCTTAATTTCAACCTAAAACATGATAAGATTAAGTATTTAGCTAAATCAAGTGCGTAATTCATAGGTGCGATCGATG
>NZ_JAUBQD010000092.1:0-18416 GCF_036701085.1 Microcoleus sp. Pol7_A1 | reverse complement strand
GAAGAAGGAAGAAGGAAGAAGGAAGAAGGAAGAAGGAAGAAGGAAGAAGGAAGAAGGAAGAAGGAAGAAGGAAGAAGTAAGAAGGAAGAAGTAAGAAGGAAGAAGGAAGAAGGAATGGAGAAGAAGGAAGGAAGAAGGAAGGAAGAGTTAACAAATTAGAACAATTTGACAATCACCAGTTAGCGAACTCCCAAACAACAAAGACTACTATGGCTTCTCAAAAAAAAATTCGGAAATCTGCCTGCAAACTGGGTGCCGAAGACTCTTTGAAATTAGCTTGGGAACATCACCAAGCGGGCCGTTTGTTAGAAGCTGAGAATTTGTACCTGCAAATAATAAAAGTGCAGCCGGAATCAGCAAACGTGCTGTGCTTGTTGGGAATAGCGGCGAGACAGCAGGGAAAAATTGCCGAAGCGATCGACTTTTACGAACAGGCGATCGCCCAAAACCCCGATTTTGTAGAAGCACATTTAAATAAGGCTAATGTTTTGCTGGATGTAGGGGAGTATAAAAGGGCGATCGCCAGTTACGAACAAGTCATCAAAATCGAGCCAAATTCCGCACTCGCCTACAATAATTTGGGCTGGATTAAACAGCACTTAGGCGAAATAGACGCAGCTATTTTATATTACCAAACAGCGCTGCGACTCGACCAAAACCTGCACGAAACAGCGCACAATTTAGGACATTTATTTAAACAAAAAAATCAATTAAACGAGGCGATAGCTTATTACCTCCACGCTTTAAAATTAAATCCAAATTTGACATATTCTCTGATGGGGTTGGGAACAGTTCTGCAACAGCAGGGGAAATTAGCAGAAGCTTTCAACTGCTACCAGCAAGCTGTAATACGAGAGCCAAACAATCCCGAAGCTCACAACAATGTAGGAGCATTTTTCCACGAACAAGGCAATGTAAAAGCAGCAATATCCCACTACCGACAAGCATTAAACTTAAAGCCAGACTTCGTGGAGGCTATTAATAATCTCGGACACGCTTTGGTCGATTTAGGAGAATTTCAAGAGGCTTTTTCTTGTCACAGTCGAGCCTTGCAATTGCAGCCAGACAACGCCACCGCCCACCTGGAATTAGGTTTGACTTTGCTATTGTTCGGAGATTTTCAGCGGGGTTTTGCTGAATACGAGTGGCGGTGGCGCACTCCGCAACTATCGTCGAGGCAGTTTAAACAGCCTGTTTGGGATGGTTCAGATTTGCAGGGAAAAACTATTTTACTCCACGTCGAGCAAGGCTTCGGCGATTCTATTCAGTTTATTCGCTACGCGCCAATTATTTGCAGCCAAGGCGCTAAAGTTATGGTGGCTTGCTATCCAGAACTGCTGCGGTTGTTTGCGACAGTTGCCGGCATTGAATATTTATCAGTTAGTCTTGAGGGTTTGCCAGAATTTGACTTTCACGCACCCCTGATGAGTTTGCCGCGAATTGTGGGGACTACTCTGGAAACAGTACCGACAAATGTTCCTTATTTAGCTCCGCCTGATGAGTGCAAGTTTGCGCTTTCTTCTGATGCAAAATTGAAGGTAGGGATTGTTTGGGGAGGGAACCCGCAGCGCCGGAAAAACAATCAGCGTTCTTGCAGTTTGAGCGATTTTATTCAATTTTTGGATATTCCGGGAATCGCTTTTTATAGTTTACAAAAAAACTTGTCCCAGAGCGATCGCACTTTGTTGAACCAACACTTAGTGCCGGATTTGAGTCCGCATTTGAGCGACTTTGCTGATACCGCTTCTGCGATATCTCAACTGGATTTAGTGATTAGTGTGGATACGGCTGTGGCGCACTTAGCCGGTGCTTTGGGAAAACCGGTTTGGGTGCTGCTTTCTTTTGCTCCTGACTGGCGCTGGCTGCTGGAGCGTGAAGACAATCCTTGGTATCCAACTGCGAGGCTTTTCCGCCAAAGTCAGCCGGAAAGTTGGCAAGAATTGTTTGAAGAAGTAAAGGCGGCTTTGAGTTTATTCGCGATCGCCAATACTGCTAGTTATTCCGAGGATTATGCCCAAGCTCAGCTTGACTTCGTTTCGCTCGCAATGACTGCTAATAATAAGCCTGACCTCGATTCTGTGGCTCTCGAAATGACAGGTGCAAGCGTGGTTAAAGAGAGTAAACAAATATTTTTGATGGCGAGCGAAGTGTTAGCAGAAGGCTCCGCAGCTAAGCAATCGCAGGGGATTGAGACATCGGTTGCTATCGGAACGGCTGGCGATAATTTGGTTGTTTTAGAGGATTTATTGCGGCAAGCAGAACATTTAATGGAAACAGGCGATAAAGAAGAGGCGATCGCTCTTTACGAACAGATAATATCTCTTGACCCAAATTGCGTCCAAGCGCGGATTAATTTTGGTTTTCTCAAGCAAGAAAAGGGCGAATTAGACGCAGCTATCCCGCATTACCGAGAAGCTTTAGCGATCGATCCAAATATTCCTCAAACAGCTTACAACTTGGCAAAAATTTTTGAGGAACAAGGTCAAGTGGAAGAGGCTATCGCGCATTACGAGCAAGCTCTTGTCGCTGAACCTAATTTCGTTCCCGCCCTAATTAATTTAGCGGTGGCGCTGCAAGAAAAAGGCGAACTTGTAAGGGCGATCGAGCTGTACCGGCGAGCGCTGGAAATTCATCCGCATAGCTGGGAAGCTTACAACAATCTCGCAACAGTTTTGCAAGAACAGGGCAATTTAGAAGATGCGCTGGAATATTATCACAAAGCTCTAGAATTGCTGCCGGATTTTGTGGAAGCTATCAACAATTTAGGCAGGACGTTTCTGGAAAAAGGCGCGGTAGAAAATGCGATCGCCTGTTACAGACGGGCGATTCATTTAAGCCCCAACCACGCTAGCGCTCACCTGAATTTGTCCTTGGCTTTGCTGTTGGTGGGAGATTTGGAAAATGGTCTGGCAGAATACGAGTGGCGCTGGCAAATTAAAGAATTTCACACTGGTCATTCGTGTTTTTTGACGGGGCCGGAAAATACAGTTTCGGCGAGAGAATACCGGCCCCTGTGGGACGGTTCTGATTTGGTGGGAAAGACTATTTTGCTGCACGCCGAACAAGGTTTAGGCGATTCGCTTCAGTTTATCCGCTACGCTGCGATCGTCAAAAATAAAGGCGGTAGGGTAATTGTTGGTTGTTACCCGCAATTGCACCGTTTGTTTGCAACGGTTGACGGCATTGATTTGCTAATAGTTAAAGGCGAGCCGCTGCCGGAATTTGACGTGCAAGTGCCGATGTTGAGTTTGCCGTATATTCTCGGTACAAAGCTGGAAACAATACCGGCAAATACTGCTTATTTATCACCGCCTGCAGGTGCTGAATTTACGCTTCTGCCCGATCGCAATTTGAAAGTTGGGATTGTCTGGGCGGGGAATCCAAAACACCGCAAAAACAAGCAGCGTTCGTGCAGTTTAAGCCAGTTTCTGCCGCTTTTGGACGTTTCGGGGGTAAGTTTTTACAGCTTGCAGAAAGAGGTTTCCGAGGCAGATCGCGCGCTGTTGAATCAAACGCCGATCGTAGATTTGAGCCCGCATTTTGGCGATTTGGCCGATACTGCTGCTGCGATCGCCAAACTGGATTTAGTCATTAGTGTCGATACCGCTGTCGCCCATTTGGCGGGCGCTTTGGGCAAACCAGTGTGGATTTTGCTGGCGTTTTCGCCGGATTGGCGGTGGCTGTTGCAACGCGAAGACAGTCCTTGGTATCCAAGCGCAAGGCTGTTTCGCCAGCATCAGCGGGGCGACTGGGAGGACGTTTTCGCTCGGGTGACGGAAGCTCTAAGCGCGGTTGCTGCGACATTTGTGCCGGCGGATTCGGCGGATGCAGAGTTTCGGTTGGGCGTGGATTTGCAGCAGCAAGCCGATTTTGGCGGTGCGATCGAATGTTATGAGCGGGCGATCGCGATCGATCCTAATTACGCAGCCGCCTACAGCAATTTAGGCGTTGTCAAACAGCAAACTGGCAGGCTAACAGAGGCGATCGCGCACTACCGACAAGCCCTAGCAATCGACCGGAATTTGGCGGAAACTGCGAGCAATTTGGGCAGCGCGCTGGCGGAAGCAGGGGAGACTGAAGAGGCGATCGCAGAATACGAGCGGGCGCTTTCTTTGAACCCGAATTGCGCGGAAGCGCTGATTAATTTGGGCCTGTTGCGGGAAGAGCAAGGAGATGTTGCGGAAGCTGTAAGCTGCTACGAGCAAGCGATTCAAGTCAATCCTAATTGCGCGGTGGCTTATTTGAATTTGGGAATTGCTTTGGAGGGACAAGGGGAGGAAGGGAAAGCGATCGCGAATTATGAACGGGCGATCGCGATCGAGCCAAATTATGTGGACGCCCTGCATCATTTAGCATACGCCTCGATCCGACAGGGCAAAATTCCAGATGCGATCGCATACCACGATCGAGCTCTGGCGCTGCAACCGGATTTGACAGAAACCGATCTCGCTTTCGGGAGTTCGCTGTCAAGCCCAGATAAGTTGGATGAGGATATAGCTGTTTGCCAGCAAGCGATTCAGGCATTGCCAGCCAGTGCGCAGGCTCACTGCAATCTGGGAATTGTCCTGCACAAACAGGGCAAAATTGAAGATGCGATCGCCTGCTATCAGCAAGCTTTGAGCCTGAAACCCGGCTTTCCAGAAGCTTTGAACAATCTCGGCAAAGCTTTTGAGGAAGCGGGAAAAATGGCAGAGGCGATAGATTGTTACCGTCGGGCGATCGAACTCAAACCCGGTTATCTCAATCCCCTCACCAGTTTGGCAAGTGCTTTGCACGATCGCGGACAGTTTGCAGATGCTGTCACCTGCTACAGCCAAGCAGTAAAATTCAATGTTGCTAACCCCGAAGCTCACCTAAATTTAGGTTTAGCTTTGCTGCTGTCGGGAGACTTTCAGCGGGGTTTTTGCGAGTACGAATGGCGACTCCTAGTTAAAGAAAAACAGTTCCAGCCCCAGAACTTTATTCAGCCGCTTTGGGATGGCAAAGATTTGCAGGGAAAAACTATTTTGCTTTGCCCGGAACAGGGTTTAGGCGATGCAATTCAGTTTATCCGCTACGCAGATTTAGTCAAGCAAAAAGGCGGTAGGGTAATTGTTTGGTGTTTGCCGCAGTTGCAGCGCTTGTTTGCACAAGTTTCGGCAATCGATGGATTAATAGTTAATCCAGAGGATGCGCCGGATTTTCAAGTGCGCGCGCAGCTAATTAGTTTGCCTCAGCTTCTGGGAACAACTTTAGAAACTATACCGGCGAATGTTCCTTATTTAGCTCCGCCGCCCGGTGAGGAATTTACTCTCAGTCCAACTGCTAATTTGAAAGTAGGGATTGTGTGGTCTGGAAATTCTCAATATTCCCAAAATAAGGTGCGCTCTTTACCGCTGAATTTGTTAACCAAACTGTTAGATATTCCCGGAGCCGATTTTTACAGCTTGCAAAAGGAAACGACAGCAGACGAGCGCGCTTTGTTACAGCAAATGCCCGTCACAGATTTAAGCTCTTATTTGCACGACTTTGCCGATACTGCGGCGGCAATCTCGGCTCTGGATTTAGTGATTTCTGTAGATACTGCTGTGGCGCACTTGGCTGGTGCTTTGGGCAAACCAGTGTGGATTTTGCTGTGTTTTGTGCCGGATTGGCGGTGGATGTTGCAACGCGAAGATAGTCCTTGGTATCCGACGGCGCGGCTGTTTCGCCAGTCTACAGCGGGGGATTGGGAAGGAGTTTTAGAACAAGCTAGTTTGGCGCTGAGAGAAAAAATTGTCCAGCATCAAGAAGCTCTACCGCCAAGAGAAACTCAAACCAATATTGAATTATATCAAAAACAGTTCAATCAGGGAAATTTTCTCAAGTCGCAAGGTAGATTTGCCGAGGCGATCGCTTATTTTAAAAATGCTTTAGTTTTGCAGCAGAATTCGATAGAAGCCGCCACTAATTTGGCCGTTACGCTGCACCAAACAGGCGATTTAGCCGAAGCTGCCACCTATTATCAGCGCGCGATAGAAATCGACCCTAACTGCGCTCAAGCGCAAAATAACTTGGGTATTTTGCTGCAAGATAAAGGGAATATAGCCGATGCTGTATCTTGCTTTCAAAAGGCGATCGCCCTGAATCCGATTTACGTCAAAGCTCTCAACAATCTCGGCGCGACACTCCAGAAGCAGGGCGAGTTACCGAGTGCGATCGCCTGTTTTCATCAAGCACTTTCTGTCAATTCCAATTACGTGCCAGTCCTGGTAAATTTGGGTGTGGCGCTGCAAGCAAAATGTCAGTTAGCCGAGGCAGAACGCCTTTACGAGCGTGCAATTGAAGCAGAACCGAACAATCCTAAAGGACACTATCACCTGGGAACTTTATGCTTGGGTGCGGGCAAAATAGAACAGGCAATTTCTAGCTTGGAACAAGCAATATCATTAGATCCAAGTTATGTAGAAGCATTCACTAATTTAGGCAGTGTAGTTGAACAATTAGGAGATGCTAATCGGGCTATTGCTTGTTATAAAAAAGCTCTCGAAATAGAGGCCAACTGTATTAAAGCTCACTTCAATTTAAGCTTAGTATTGCTGTTGACTGGGGACTTACCGCGCGGTTTAGCAGAATACGAGTGGCGCTGGCAAACAGAACAGGCGAAAAAATTGCCACGGTTGAATTTTGACCAACCAGTTTGGGACGGTTCAGCTTTGAACGGGCAAACTATTTTGCTCCGATCTGAACAAGGTTTGGGCGATGCGATTCAATTTGTGCGATACGCGGCAATTGTGCAGCAAAAAGGCGGCAAAGTAATCATTTCTTGCTATCAAGAACTGAAGCGTTTGTTTAAGCATATTCCTGGGATTGAACAAGTGGTGGTTCGGATGGATGAATTGGCGGATTTTCAAGTGCAAGCACCGCTGATGAGTTTGCCGCACCTTCTGGGAACAAATTTAGAAAATATACCGGCCAATGTTCCTTATTTAGCTGCGCCGCCGAATTGGCAATTTTCCTTAAATTCCGATCGCAATTTCAAAGTTGGGATTGTGTGGGCGGGAAGTTCGGAACATTTAAAGGATTTTCAGCGATCGAGCGATTTAAGCTATTTTCTGCAATTGTTAAATATTGCCGGTGTAAGTTTTTACAGTCTTCAGAAAGAAGTGTCAGCGGGCGATCGTACTTTGTTAACTCAAATTCCCGTGATAGATTTGAGCGACAATTTGAACGATTTTTCCGATACTGCGGCGGTGATATCGCAACTAGATTTAGTAATTTCCGTGGATACCGCTGTCGCGCATTTAGCCGGTGCTTTGGGTAAACCCGTATGGATTTTGCTTTGTTTTATGCCGGATTGGCGGTGGATGTTGGAACGCGAAGACAGCCCTTGGTATCCGACGGCGCGGCTGTTTCGGCAGCAAACACCGGGGGATTGGGTGGGAGTTTGCGATCGGGTAAAAATAGCCTTAAAACACCTAATCTCTACTCGTTCCCACGAATATCCTGGGAACGCAGATCCCG
Source organism: Microcoleus sp. Pol7_A1 (assembly GCF_036701085.1). Lineage (NCBI taxonomy): Bacteria > Bacillati > Cyanobacteriota > Cyanophyceae > Oscillatoriales > Microcoleaceae > Microcoleus > Microcoleus sp. Pol7_A1. The sequence continues at coordinate 10,934 of NZ_JAUBQD010000092.1, read as the reverse complement.
AGGCTGCGCCTCGATTTTCCTTATCGCCCGCACAGGTACAATTTTACCTAGCAAATGCCTTACGAAAACAAGGGAAAAAAGCAGAGGCAGCCGCTCGCTACGAACAAGTAATTGCCGCCTCACCCCGCCACGCAGAAGCCCACAGTTATTTAGGTTATCTCAAACAGGAAAACGGGCAAATAGCCGAGGCTATTGTTCATTACCAAAAATCGCTAAAAATCAATCCCAACCAGGCTGAAACTAACTTATACTTGGGTTCCGTCCTCGAAGATCAGGGACAAGTCGCAGAGGCGATCGACTTATACAATAAAGCAATTCAACTATGTCCAAACTCGCCAAATTGGCGCTTGAGACTAGCCTTAGCTTTGCTTTTAACTGGAAATTATGAGCGCGGTTTTACGGAGTACGAATCGCGCTGGCAAACTCAAGAATTGGAGCAGCGCTATTTTGAGCAACCACTTTGGGACGGCTCTGATTTGCAGGGAAAAACAATTTTATTGCACCCAGAACAAGGTTTTGGCGATACGATACAGTTTATCCGCTACGCACCTTTAGTCAAGCAAAAAGGCGGCAAAGTTGTTGTGGCTTGTCATGTCTTGCTGAAGCGTTTATTTGAAGGAATTGCAGGAGTCGATCGAGTAGTAGTGCGGCCGAGCGATATGGTAGATTTTCAAGTGCAAGCCCCGCTGCTAAGTTTGCCGCGAATTCTGGGAACGACTTTGGACAATCTACCGGCGAATATTCCTTATTTAGCCCCGCCACAGGATTTTAAATTTTCCCTAGAGCCGAACAATCAACTAAAAGTAGGTATTGTGTGGGCGGGCGGCCCGCTGCACCGCAACAATCATCAGCGATCGTGTAAATTGAGCGATTTTGTGAAATTTTTAGATGTTCCGGGAGCGAGTTTTTACAGCCTTCAGAAAGATCTGTCAGCAGGCGATATTACTTTATTAAATCAACAGCCAATTGAAGATTTGAGCGAACATTGCGTCGATTTTGCCGACACCGCAGCAATTATTTCCCAACTGGATTTAGTAATTTGCGTTGACACTGCTGTGGCTCATTTAGCGGGTGCTTTAGGCAAACCAGCCTGGGTTTTGCTGTCTTTTGTTCCCGATTGGCGGTGGATGCTGGAACGCGAAGATAGCCCTTGGTATCCAAGCGCAAGGCTGTTTCGACAGCAAAAAGCGGGTGATTGGGATGGAGTTTGCGATCGTATAAAAGCAGCCTTGCTAGAGAGGGCGGGCACGGAGGCACCGCCCCTACAATCTACTCGTTATCATGCTCAGCCTGGGAACGCAGATTCTGATGCTCAGTCTCAAATCCAACGCCCAGAAACTCCCCCACAAATTACCGGAATCGGCATTAGTTGGCCAGTCAGCATCACCAGCGGCTGGGGGATTTACGGCATGAATTTAACACTGCAACTGCTGCGAAATCCCGCCTGGGAAGTTGCACTTTTAGTACCGCCATCTATCACCTCAGAATCTATCAATCCGCTGCATAAATCCCTGTTATTACCTGTAGTAGAAAAACAGAAAAATTTTCAGGAATTAGTAACCGCAAATTCAGACAAACAGATTACTTGCAACTTTCCCGTACTTTACGCTTTGGGGAATAATTTAGCATCCTCTGGAGTTGAGAATCAAATTACCAGCGCTTCTCAAATAGGAGTCATATTTTTTGAAGACACGCGAATCACAGCAGAAGCACTAGAAAAAGCCAAAAAATATAGCGCAATTGTCGCCGGTTCTAACTGGAATGCGGATGTTTTGAGAAGCTGCGGCTTGACTAATGTGGCGATGGTAAATCAAGGAATTGACCCCGCAATTTTCCATCCTGCACCCAAATCTAATCTATTTGGCGATCGCTTCGTCATCTTCTCTGGCGGCAAACTGGAATATCGCAAAGGTCAAGATATTGTAATTGCCGCTTTCAAACGATTTCGCGCCAAACATCCAGAGGCTTTGTTACTAACAACATGGCACAATTTTTGGCCTCAGTATATGTTAGGAATCGAACAAACCGGAAACGTTGCGGGACTTCCCAATATCAACCGCGACGGAAGTTTAGGAATTTCCCAATGGTTAGCGACTAACGGTTTGCCGATTGACTCTTTTATCGACATCGGCTTAATTCCCAATCACCTCGCCGGACAAATTTTGCGAGAAGCCGACTGCGCTGTTTTCACCAACCGCTGCGAAGGCGGCACTAATTTAGTCGCGATGGAAAGTATGGCCTGCGGAATTCCGACTATTTTATCAGCAAATACTGGTCATTTAGACTTGATTTACCATAACATTTGCTATCCTTTATCGAATCAGGGACGAGTTAAACCGACTGCTCATTTTTCCGGTGTAGAAGGTTGGGGAGAGTCTGAGGTTGCAGAAGTTGTTGAGGCTTTGGAGCAAATTTATACTAATCGCGAAGAGTCAAAAAGTCGCGGTTTAGCTGCGGCTAATTTTATGCTCAATTGGACTTGGGAAAAACAGGTTAAGCGTTTTCTTGATGTTATATCAAATTCGCTTTAACAATTATTTTTTTCGGCTAATAAAATTCGCTACTACACAAACAACGTCCGCTTTTGCAGACTAAAGAATAAAGAATCAAGATTAACTTGCGATTTGTCCCAAGAACTTTTTAGCACTATTCACGCTTTCCATATCGTAAAGTTCCCGGTTGTAACAAACAATTTGTGCTACCAACTTTTGATGATATTGCTGAGCTTTAGCCAACATAGAACCCTGGGAACGCCGATAATTGACAACTACTTCTCTCGTTCCCAAAAAGGGAATATTGTGCTTGTGGCAGTTAACCCAAAACTCCCAATCTTCGTAACCTTCTTTCATCCCAACTTTGTACCCGCTGACCAAATCCAAAATAGATTTGTGATAGAGTGAAGACGGGTGAATCATGTTAGATTGCTTAATTTTTTCGGGAGAATACAACTCGTAACTGGGTACTATGCGATTTTCAGTGCCAAACATTTGATAAGAACCAAATGCTACGCAAGGTACATTGGATTTTAAACATATTTCTAAAAGGTCAGTCAAGGCGTTTTCAGCTAGGATATCATCCGCATCTAAAGGCATAATGTATTCACCGTTTGCTGCTGCTATGCCAGCATTTCTAGCACTTGAAAGCCCTTGATTTGTTTGTTCTACAAGCCTAATTTGATATTGGGGATTTGCTACTATTAAATTTTTGGCAACTGTGCTGGTAGTATCTAAGCTGCCGTCATTGACAATGATAATTTCCCAATTTTTGTAAGTTTGGTTAATCACGCTAGTTACTGTTTCCAGCAAAAAATGAGATTGATTGTAGCAGGGAATAACCACAGATACCAAAGGTCGATGTGCCAATTGTGGCGATGCTGAAACTTGTTTGACACTTTCTGATTGTAAATTATGTGCCGAATTTCTAGCAGCTTGCAAGCTGTAAAGATAAATCTTGGGATGGACGATCGCTAATTGATTCAAATCGGTATTTTGATATTCATTTACTAACTTTTGAGATCTCGACAAGTATTCTTGTTTGACAAAAATCAAGATATTCTGAGCGTACCAAGGCTCTACTTTGTCATTGTTCCATATTTTTTTTCTCAAGCAGTCAATAACTGCATAGCCGTTTTTCTGAAAGTAATAAACCCAATATTGTGGCCACTGTTCGTTAACGTGTTCGACGCCTCCTTGAAATGGTATCGCAGCAGAAAACAGAATCACTGGTGCTAGTTGAGTGAGAGAATTAACAAAATTTTCGGCACAGGTAGCCGGCAAATGTTCCGCAACTTCTAGGGAAATTGCTAAGTCAAACTTTCTGTTTATTTGCAGCGGTTGCTTTAAATCGGCGGATTGGAACTGATTTAAAGGAATTTGTAAAATAGTGCGATCGACATAATCGCCATCTATTCCCAAACAATCAGCAATTCCCAACTGGTGAAACGCAGCTAACCAACTTCCCGTACCGCAGCCCACATCTACCACACTTTTAGGTAAAATGGGTTGCAGCAAGTCTAACAGCAGGGGAATAATTTCTCTAGCTGAACTGCGAGTTCCTTCTCCGATTAATTGGTAAAAATCTCTTGTATAAGATGACTGTTGGTTTTGATTGGTTTGGCTGGCTGTTTGAGAATTAATTGTCTCTAAACTGCTAATATTGTAGCCGTGCAAATGTGCTGGCAACTGCCAGGAAATCTTGGGATCGGGTTGATGTTTTACTGGCTCGACATTACCCCGCCAAGCAGCCCCCATAATTTGCATTGTTTGATATACTACTGTTTGCCACCCCCTTTGCTTCAAGTAATCTAAACCTTTACCAACATCTGGAGCAGTTAAATCGTGAAATAAAATTATTGCATCTTCCTCAGCCAATTTTTCACACGCAATGGCATCATTTAACGGCCCATCACCTCCGTGTTCTCCGTCAATAAAAATTAACGACCATTTGCGGTTGAATTGAGCGGAAAATTCTTCTACTCTTTGGGGGCTGTAGCCCGGTATTAACTCGACGGTTGTTTGAACTCCCGACGCATTGAGAGCACCTTGAATTGAATCGATTACGCTTTGTCTGATATCTTGTCTTTCTAATAGCGGATCTACGACATCTAACTCAACTCCTGCGAGGGCTAAGTGACAGGCAGACCAACCCAGCCAGCAACCTATTTCTAATGCTTTTTTACCTTTGAATTGCAGGGCTGTATTGTAAAGGATGTGGGCTTCGTCCCGATTCAAAAACCCGATGAATGGATAGCGCTTGTCTGCATACCAATTATGCGGAACTTCCCGGCGCAAATAAGGCCAGTTACTCCCATTTGGATCGGCAACAATCATATGGGGGAAATAGGAATCAGGTATAATTATTTGGAATCCTGGCGAGACATAATCCCCTGGATGTAATAAATTATTTTTGCTAATTTCAGGTTGTTGGTAAGTCATTTGGGGTTCTTGAAATATTTGTACTGCTTGGTGTTTTTTAGGTTGGTAACGGACGCTGATTTCCAGTATGTCGCCGTCAGTTGCCATCAATTGTACTCGGTCAAACTGCTGGCGTCCAGCTAAATGCAAAATGCCGATCGCCTCCTGCGGCAAGTACGGCTCCACGAAACAGCCTCGCTGCTTGTCCCAAACCGGAAAACCGTTGAATATCCAATTGCACCAAGCTGGTAGCATTTCAGTGAGATTGAACAATTCGCCACTGTAAACAGCTAGGTTGAGGGCAAATTGATCTGTCATGACACAGCCTGATTTTTGCAATCCTTGATTAAGTTTATCAGCCCATATTTCCCAGTGCAAAGCATCTTTTCGGAGGGCGAAAACTCCGGCATTTAATATCGGATAACTGTATAATTTATTAGCGACTTCATTACCAAAGTTAGCTTCGTATTGTTGATAAACCCATTGCCAAAACTGAGGAAGTTGTCCGTACTGCTGCAAGCTAGCTCTGTGAACTTCGGGAACAATTGCCAGTCCCCGGCGCGATGCTCCTTCAACCAACAAATTAATTGCTCTCCAGTCTTGAACCCAAGCATCCGCATCTATCCAAATGTATATATCAAAATTGGGAAAGTATTTTCGCAAACAAGGTCTAACTAATAATCCTTTTAAATGTTCGGGAGCTTCATTTCTGCCAGGAAAGTCAAAGTCCCAATCGGGCTTTTGAATGATATTAACTTGTGTTTTTAGCCACTGCAACTGTTCGGGAGTACAGCCGAGATCGAAAAAGCCGATCGCCACATTTTCACCCTCTGGTTTTTCCCGCACCGATAAAATAGTGCCTCGCACCAATTCAAAGTAATTTGCATCGGCGGCCGTGATGATGATAATCTGCATAAATAGCTTTTATTATACAATCAAACTGCTGAGTATACCGTAGGGTGCGCCATGCGCGCTTTACTATAGTGTAGGGTACACCATGCGTACCTGACTATAGGCTAGCAATATTCATAAAACTATACTATCGAGGAGGAATTGTGAAAAACCACAAAGGGAAAGTTTATCTAGTGGGTGCGGGGCCCGGAGATTGTAACTTGATGACAGTGCGATCGCACAAACTGCTATCCCAAGCCGAAGTCCTAATCTACGACGCTCTCATCGACATCCCGCAACTCGAATTAATCCCAGCAACTTGTCGGAAAATCGAAGTCGGGAAACGCGGCGGCCAACCTTCCACCCAGCAGCAAGAAATTAACCGTTTGCTGGTAGAACATTGCAAACTAGGAAAACAAGTAATCCGCTTAAAAAGCGGCGATCCGTTTATTTTTGGTCGTTCTAGTTCTGAAATTCAAGCATTAATAACAGCGGGCTGCGACTTTGAAGTAATAGCCGGAATTTCATCAGCATTAGCCGCACCTTTACTAGCAGGAATTCCTCTCACTGATCCGGTAATGAGTCGCTGTTTTGCCGTGATGAGCGCCCACGAACCGGATGCTTTAGAATGGGAAGCATTAGTGCAGATAGAAACTTTGGTAATATTGATGGGAGGGCGCAATTTAAGCGAGATCATCTGGCAATTGCAAAAGCACGGACGATCGACCGAAACTCCGATAGCCATTATCCGAGATTGCGGCCGCCCCGAACAGCAAATTTGGCTGGGCACTCTCTCCAACATTGTACAGCAAACAGCAGGTCAATCTCTCTCGCCTTGCGTGATCGTAATTGGGGAGGTAGTGAGATTGCGCGAATATTTAATCCAGCTAGAAAGCACAAATATGATCGATACACCAGTCACCACTAATAATAGCAAATTGCCACTAGCAGGAAAAACCATTTTAGTCACGCGATCGGTTTCTCAGTCGGCTGAATTTAGCGATCGACTCCAGCAACAAGGAGCTCGCGTTATCGAAATGCCCGCTTTGGTAATTGGGCCGCCGTCCACTTGGGAACCATTAGACAGTGCGATCGCACAATTGTCAAGCTTTCACTGGTTAATTCTCACTTCCCACAATGCTGTAGACTGCTTTTTTCAACGATTACAAGCAAAAGGCAAAGACGCCCGCAGCTTGTTTGGCATTAAAATTGCAGTTGTCGGCAAAAAAACAGCCGAAAGTTTGCGATCGCACTCTCTACAACCAGACTTTATTCCCCCCAACTTTGTCGCCGATTCCCTAGTCGATAACTTCCCCGATAACTTGCAAAGCTGCAAAATTCTATTTCCGAGAGTAGAAAGCGGCGGCAGAGAAATTTTAGTTAAAGAATTCACCGCCAAAGGAGCGCAAGTAATAGAAGTGCCAGCTTATCAATCTTGCTGTCCCGAAACTATCGACCCGATCGCCCTATCCGCACTCCAAAATCAAGCCGTAAATATCATAACATTTGCCAGTTCAAAAACCGTACATAACTTTTGCAATCTCATACAACAAAGCCCAAAATTGTCCCTGTCTAAGGATTGGTTGGAAAACGTTTGCATCGCCTCCATCGGCCCGGAAACTTCCAAAAGCTGTCAGAATTTATTGGGTAAGTTAGATGTGGAAGCCAAAGAATACACGTTAGACGGATTGACTGAGGCTATCGTTGAATGGGTTGCAGAATATCAAAATATATAAGTGCGATTGAACAGTAGTTGATTATCTAATCTGTTGGTTGTAAAATTGTTGTAATCTCATTTTAAAAAAGTTATCTGTAAGGACACGGCACTGCCGCATCCTTACAGATAATGGCGTACAATCTCAAGGTTGCAAGACTTTTATGAATTCGGATAAAATAGTTGTAAAATAACTAGGAGGAAAGAAACATGACCGCAAAAGACCAACTTCTTCAAGAACTCGACCAAGTACCAGAACCCTTGCTGCTGAAAGTGCTTGAATTTGTCCGTTCCTTAAAGACTGAAGAAGAACAACAAAAACTAGAAGCCAAAGCATGGCAGGCATATCTCGATTCAGAACGCGAAAGAAAGGAGGTTTACCGTCGCCTTGCCAACTCCTAATTTTGTCAGCAAAAGTATGGTTTTAAGTATCCACGCCAGACAGATAGAGAGCTTTGGTGGCACTCCTGGTGTCAGAGACGAAGGTTTGTTAGAGTCGGCTTTGGCTCAACCGCAAGCAACTTTTGGCGGTCAATTTTTGCATCCAGAAATTAGCGAACAAGCGGCCGCCTATCTCTATCACATAGCGATGAATCATCCCTTTATTGACGGCAATAAACGAACGGCTTTTGCAGTGACAGATACCTTTTTGCGTTTAAATGGTTGCACTCTGAATTTGACGGACGATCGAGCATATGATTTAGTCATGCGAGTCGCACGGGGAACCATGACTAAGGAAGAACTAACCACCGAGTTTGAGTCATGTATTTTTAAGTTTTAATAAGTAAGTTGGGCAGCCTACGTTGAGATTAAGTAAGGTGCAGCGTACTCACCCTACATTGAAATAGCGAATCGCGGAACAAAAAAGCGAGTAAAATTATCACTAAAGAACAAAGCCGATCGCCTTTGCGTCAAATCAGTAATAAAACTAAACAGAAAAAAGCACAAACCGCCGATCGCCCTTTCTTCCCCAAATCCCGCTACCCAACTACTAATTAGCAATAGCCATGAATATAAATTTTTCTCGTTACGACACCTTAAGCACCCTGCTAGCAGGAACTACCGCAGCTTTAACCATAGTCATCAGCCAACCCGCGATCGCCAAAACGCCCCAAGAAGTTGCCAGCATTGCCGGGCCGCTGACAGTACAAATTAACAGTTCCCTAGGAGACGGTTCTGGCGTAATTATTGCCAAAACAGGCAAAACATACACAGTTTTAACAGTCAATCACGTCGTAGAAAAAGCAGACGTGAAATACACCGTTCGCACGTCTTTAGGCAAAAACTATCAAGCAACCTCCGTCACCCGTTTGCAAACCGCCGAAACTGACCCAGATTTAGCCGTAGTCAAATTTGAAAGCCCCGAAGAATATCCAGTCGCGACGATCGCAGATTCCGATTTAGCCGTCATCGGCACTCAAATCTTCGTTTACGGCTATCCCGCTACGGGCGGACTTTTCGGCGCCGAACGAGAACCCGAACTCTCTCCCGGACTCGTTACCAGCCGCCCGCGCAACCGCCCAGAAGGTTACACTTTGCGGTATCAAGCCGTAACTTGGAGTGGTATGAGTGGCGGGCCAGTTTTCGACTCCGAAGGCAGAGTCATCGGTTTGCACGGACAAGGCGAATTCGGTTTTGCTCAAACCAGTTCCGGGGAAGTCGCCCCAATTAAAACCGGATTTAACGCAGCAGTTCCAATCAATACATTTATCGCGAAGCTAGTGGCGGCGGGAATAAACAAATCCGAATTGAAAGTAGACAATACTCCCCCAACCAGCGGCCCGGTATCCACCGCGAATCCGCAAGATGCCCAAGCTTATTATTTTCGAGGACTTTCGCTGTTAGATCGAGGAGATGCTTGGGAGGCGATCGCGGATTTCAACAGAGCACTCGCTTTCAAGCCCAAATATACCCCTGAATTGTATTTTAATATCGGTAATGCCCGCACTTTCATCACCGCCGGCTTGCCCCCACAGGAATCCACACGCGGTTCCACTGCTATTCAAGCATACACGCGGGCGATCGAAGCCAATCCCGGTTTTGCCGACGCTTACTACAACCGAGCTTTAGCTTACCTGGACAATAAAGACCAACCGAAAGCAATTGCGGACTTTCAAAAAGCAGCAGAACTTTACAAACAAGGCGGAAGAACCAGCGCCTATCAAGACGCACTCAACAGAATCAAACAATTGCAGTAGAATTAGAAGTTAAGAATTAAGAATTAAGAATGAATAATCCCATTTTTAATTCTTGATTTATTTTATACAAACAGCAGGTAAATAAACATGACTGCTATAACATTAAACCTCAATTCCATTATTAAATTAACTTCCGCACAGTTTTATCAACTGTGTGAAGAAAACCCGGGACTGAAACTAGAACGCAGCGCCAACGGAGAATTAATTGTCATGCCGCCAACCGGAGGAGAAACAGGGAAACGCAACTCAAAACTTAACTTACAGGTAGGAATTTGGAACGAACAAACTGAACTCGGCGAAGTGTTTGATTCCTCCACAGGATTTACCCTCCCAAACAAAGCCGATCGCTCTCCCGATGCGTCTTGGGTAGAAAAATCGCGCTGGGAGGCTTTGACGCCCGAACAAAGAGAAAAATTCATCCCGCTTTGTCCCGATTTTGTCATTGAATTAGTCTCACCCAGCGACAGCCTGAAAAAAACTCAGGACAAAATGCAAGAATATATGGAAAATGGCTGCCGTTTGGGTTGGCTGATTAACCGGAAAAAACGGGAAGTTGAAATTTATCGCCCCGGTCAAGATGTGGAAGTTTTACAATCTCCTCTCACCCTTTCTGGGGAAAATGTTTTGCCGGGATTTGTTCTCAATTTGCAAAAAATTTGGAATTAGTAGAATTAAATTTTGACTTATATCATATTCGGTAAAATAACCGTTATTATTTCGTAGTGAAAAATGCAAGTCAGAGCGAATTAGATCGAGACTCTCCCTCTTCACTACGAACCAATTTTGTTATTATCGTTCTAGGATAGAATATTAGCTAGAAATTTGATAAAATTATAAGTACCCATAAAATTAACGCCCTAGAATTATGGTTCAAACAATTCAATCTAAAAATGTCGCATTAGAAGAATTAAAAACGCTTTTTGACCTGCAACTTGTCACTGACGACCAATTTTTTATAGAATGGCAATACGAGTTGCCAGAAATCACCGACTTTCAAAAACGGTAGTCCTGCATAGTCAGTATAATTAATGGTTTTAATTGATAGATAAACTGGCGTTATACTCATGAATAAAATACCAAATAGCTCCAATATGATGGGAGAGTTTTTTAGAGAAGGAAAGAGTCTTTCTCCCCAATCGAGATATTAGACATCTCCGAAAACAGTCAAAGCCTCTGTGTAGTTAAGCTCCTTGACGTAAATGTAATTATCCTAAATTA
>NZ_JAUBQD010000091.1:0-18628 GCF_036701085.1 Microcoleus sp. Pol7_A1 | reverse complement strand
ACCCGTGTAAATGCCGCCACCAAAACCGGCAACATTATTATTGACTTGGCAATTTTCTAAAGTTAAAGTGCTGCTACTTCCTGTTTGAATGCCACCACCGGCGCTAGTTGCCTCATTATTCGGATCGGTTCCAGAAACTTTGCCGTTGGCAACAATCAGGTTTTTTAGAGTAACATTGGTCGAACCTTCTGTGCGGATTACCCGCGAAGTATTGTTGCCACTGATAGTTAAACCCGCTGCCGCTGCACCGTCAATGGTGATGTTTTTGCCAACGGGAATATCGAGTTGACCGCTGGTGAGGGTAATAGTTTGACCTGCTAAACCTGGAGCGAAGGTAATTGTATCCCCTGCAACAGCGGTGGCGAGCGCAGCCCTTAATGAACCCGGCCCGCTATCGCTATTGTTGGCTACCACGATCGTAGCTAAATCACCTTGGTAACTTGCCATCGCCTCGGGCCCCAAGGCTAAGGGAGATTCAATTTTGCCAGAAGCAAATTCTAAATTCCAGTCGCCGTCGCTGCCGGTTATGTTGGTGGAAGCGGCAACGTCAGCCCCGGTTAATTGACTGAAGCGAGCGACGAAATTAGCACCCGAACCTGCGGCTACATCGCACCCGTACAGCATGATGTCTGCTTCTGGGCCTAGTGAACTTTGCCACGAGTCCAACTGGCTTTTGTATTGCTCTATGTTATCTGAACCCAGAGCGGTATTGCCAAGTTGTAGGCTGCCAGAACTGCCGTGAGAAATAATGTGAACCGAGTCAATAGCCCCGTTAGTAGAGGCGTATTTTTCAATTTCAGAGCTGATTTGTTCGATGCCGTTTTTGGTGCTATCGAGTATTACTACCTGCTGTCGAGGCAGCACTCCCGCTGCAATTGACTCGTAATCTTCCACGCCGGAATCAATGAAGACTAAGGAGCGCAGTGGCAGTTTTTCAACATAAGATTGTGAGTTAACTTGAGCGAATTTAGAACTCATATTGGAGACTCCATTAAGGGCATTATTAGTAGATACACCCCGGAGTTATCTCATCAAGCTTATTTGATAACTATGCGATTTTGGCAATTAACTTTTGTATGGATCGAGGTAATCTGAACTGAGGATAACAGAGCCTAATTGCAGTTGGCCCGAGCGGCCGTCAGAAGTTGCGCGAACTTTGTCAATCTCTCTAAGGATAGAGGCATATTTTTGAAGTGCCGAGGTAATTTTCTCGATGCAGTCAGATTCCCCAGCCAAAATTCTGGAAACAAAATATCCACCTTCATTGATGCTGGAGTCCTTAAATACAAAGCTTTTGGATGGGGAATTTGCGTATTCCAAGGCGCGAGTCGTTTCCCTTAAAGAAACAAACATATTGCGTCCTCCAAAAGCGACTTTAGGGGTAGATACAGCCTTGGATTCAGAGCTTCTGAAAGTGCCAGCGACCTTGTTTATTTCGCTCATTTTTATTTAACCTATCTATCAGTTTCCCCTATTTCTGCTGCACTGCCATCCGCGATCGCACGGAATTTATATTCTGCGTGTTTCCCTTACTTCCGGCAAACGCGCAATTACCGATAGATCCGATATCCTACCGGTGATACCACTTTCAAAAAAGAATCCAAATCTAGGCCCGTGCTTCAAACCTCGATAGCCATTATACCAGTTTCCTAAAGTTCTGCTGCAGATAGAGCCTCTAAAATAAATTTCCATCCCGTCAAAGAAGCAATAACTTCCAACGTCAACTTATTTAACTCTTTTTGCACCGCTGCTCTCAACTCTTCTATTTGGTCAAATCTCAACCATTTCAATTGTTCTTTTATATACCCCCAGAGTCTTTCTATTGGGTTTACTTCCGGGCTGTAGGCAGGTTGAAACAATAAAATCACATTTTCTAGTATACTCAAATTTAAAGAGTTATGAAACCCTCCATTATCTACTTGAATTATATGTAAATCCTCCGGATACTCCCTGGCAAATAGCTCTAAAAATTTCTCGAAGCACACTGTATCTAAATGTGTAAATTCATAAAAAAAGCTGGCTCCACTTAGCGGTTATACTGCCCCATAAAGCCACAAATAAGTAAAATCCCATTGCACCTTTCCTTGCGGTTTTATTCCCTAACCTGTTAACTTTCTTCTTTGAATTGTATGCAGCCCCATCCGACTCTCATCTTGACTCCAATATCGCACTTTTTTCCACTGCTTTAAAAAGCTCTCACTCGCTGCTCATACTGCTTTTAATTAGAGATGAGAGTTTTTTTTAAATTCTTCTACTACCCCGGCTTTGTGTTTTTCACTCACAGGACGTGGGACTTTTAATTTTCCTTTTAGCCGATATCTAGCCCATTGGTGTACTGTGCGATATGCCACTTTTACTTCACAGCAGCTTGTCAGCCATTGGTGTACTTCTTTGTAGCTACTGAATCCTTCGGGTTCTTGTAATTCCTTTGATAATCTCTCTACAGTTTCAGGATTCATTATTCTTGGTCTTCCCGAACGAGGTTTCTGCAATAATAATTCTTCTATTCCCCCCGCTCGATAACTAGACAACCATCTTTGTATTGTGGTACGATGTTTCCCGACGCGCACAGCAGCAGACAATACAGTTTCTACCGTTTTGGTTTTGAGCCAATATAGAACTTGCAGTTTTTCGTGGCGCCAAACATCTTTCTCTTTCCTCAGAAGAGCTTTCAGTTCTTCTTCTGTTTCCCTAATTTCAATCTTGACGACTCCTGACATTTTTTTCCTTATGTTTGGGTACTAATTCACAAAATGTACACCTACTAACTGTAGCACTATTTTAGGAAATTGGTATTAGTCATTCGGGTAGTGATGCCGAGTAATGGTTTAATATTAAATCAACATAAATTTCCGAGGTAAAAGTATGGAATGTCCTAATTGTCAAAGCTATTTTTTTATTATAAATGGAAAGACTTATTACGGGAAACAGCGATTTCAATGTAAAAATTGTAGTCGTCAGTCAGATTGAAAATTCTCAATATAAGCAGATTTCACTCCTCAACTAAATCCTTAATTTAGCGGCCGCTCTGAGAAAAAATTTCTTGAGCCCGCATTGCTAGAGCTACGGGGGTATCCATTCGATGGCTTCAGAATTATGTAAATAAAAAGTATGCCGAAATTTCTGGGAAATTTTGGTGATGAAAAAACCGAAAGGTTCATTGACTTTACAGCTAGATGAAATGTGGTCATTTGTCAAAAACTAGCTAAATAAGCAATGGCTCTGGATAGATTTCGATCGAAATACCCGTGAAATTGTTGGACTTTATATTGGAGACCGCTCAAAAAAATCTGCGGAAGAGCTCTGGCAATCTTTACCTCCTGTCTATAGACAATGTGCTGTTTGTTATACTGATTTTTGGGAATCTTATTCAGAAGTGCTACTTTTTAAAAGACATCGACCTGTAGGTAAATAATCGGAACAAACCAGTTATATTGAAATACTTAATAATACTTTACGGCAGCGAATTTCTCGTTTGGTTCGTAAAACCTTGTATTTCTCAAAAACACTGCCAAACCATATTGGGGCAATTTTTAACTTTGTACATCACTATAATTCTTGCATAAGAAAACGATATCATTACTGTGCATGACTACCTTTTATTGTACCTCATTACAGCGGGTTCCGCTGTAAATCAAAAAATAAATAAACTAAAAAATAGTGAATAACTATTACTCGATCCATCTGGTGTTTTGTTAAGATTTTTAGCAAGTTTATTGCTCATTAATTCTTTAAATCTATTAACTCTAAAAGTATCTTGTTGAATCAGTAAAATATCTGTGCCGCAGTCTAATTATTTAAGTTTAGCGTTCATAATTCTTTGTTTTGCACACTTTTTGATAAATATCATAATTTGTTCTATTAGTAAAGATCGATTTTAAAGCGAGATGTATTGAAATTTTACATATAAAATGAGTTTGTTTGTACGACCTCATGTTATTGTAAAATTGCTGCGAATTGAGAGTCAGAAAAAACTTGTTTTTGCCGGTTCAGTTTCCGCTAGCAACTTACCGCGCGAAATCACATACCGAACCGCAGCGCGCCTCCTAATTGCATCGTAACAATCCTCAGCATCCAACACAATCAAATTTGCAGGCTTACCCGCATCTATCCCATAATTATCATCTCCCAGATTGAGAGTGGTAGCACCGTTGGCAGTGACCATATTAAAACAAGCTTCTATCTCAGCCATTCCCGTCATCTGACAAACATGAACCGCCATATGAGCGACATCCAACATATTTCCCGTACCTAAACTATACCAAGGATCTTGCACGCAGTCGTGGCCAAAACTCACATTCAATCCCTGCTGCCACAACTCCTTAACCCGCGTCACCCCACGGCGTTTGGGATAAGTATCCGTGCGGCCTTGCAGAGTGATATTAATTAAAGGATTGGCGATGAAATTAATTCCCGATTTTGCCAAACTTCCCATCAGCTTAAAAGCATAAGCATTGTTGTAAGAACCGAAAGCCGTCGTGTGGCTTGCTGTCACCCGCGAACCAGCCCCGCTTCTAATCGCACAAGCTGCTACAACTTCCAAAAATTTCGACTGTTCATCATCGATTTCATCGCAGTGAACATCTATTAATCTATTGTATTTTTCAGCAAGCTCAAAAATTCGCTCAACCGACTTCACCCCATCTTCCCGCGTCAACTCATAATGCGGAATTCCGCCCACAGTATCCGCACCCATATCCAGAGATTTCTCTAAAAGTTTGTCATTTTCTGGACTTCCGTAAATCCCGTCTTGAGGAAAAGCCACAACTTGCAGAGTCATCCAATCTTTGACTTGTTCTCGAACTTCCAAAAGTCCTTGCAAAGCAGTCAGCGCCGGTTCGCTAACATCAGCGTGACTCCTGACAAACAAAATCCCTTGAGACGCTTGCAGCCTTAAAGTTTCAACAGCCCGTTTTTTGACATCTTCCAGAGTTAAACTTTGCTTACGTTCCCCCCAAATTTGAATTCCCTCGAACAAAGTGCCGCTTTGATTCCATCGCGGTTCCCCCGCAGTCAAAGCCGAATCGAGATGAATGTGCGACTCCACAAAAGGAGGACTGACTAATTTGCCTCCAACGTCGATTTCGGATTCTCCCAATTCGGGAATCTGCGGCGCTACGGCGGCTATTTTGTCCCCATCTATGGCGATATCCACTGTTTGACTGTCGATCGCACCTAACAAACGACATTCGCGCAGAACAATGCTATACTTTTGCTCAGGCATGACAATTGCACCTATTTTAACACTTGTAAACTTTATACTTCCTAGTGGCGATTCAGCTTAGTAAGGCAAAAAAAATTCCCTCCTTCTCCTCCTCTGCGTCCTCAGCGCCCTCTGCGGTTAAAAAATTTTACTCACAAAACCAACCTATAACAATAATCACCCAGAAAAAAGCGCAACTACAAATCGCCAATATCAAACAATCTCAAACTCCAGATTGTGATTTTTCACAATATCAAAGGTAAAATGGTCAACCACATTAGTATTGCTCAATTCCAGATTGTAAAAATCAACAAAATCCGCATCAAAATACGGCCCAGCGTGCCAAGTCCCCACATCTAACTTAATAAAACAATTGCCCTGAATCCGAAAAGCAGCAATATTATCTAAACTCGGTTTATCCCTATCCCCAGGAGGCGCAACCGCCATCAACCAATCCTTTCCATCCAAAGAACCCAAACACTGCGTGCATTGAACGTGCCGCGTAATTTTGCCAAACTTGCGACCTTTGTTTGGCAGCCGCATAATGTAAAATCTAGGAATGCCATTTTGCAAGTTTAACTGAGCTTCCTCAGCATCGAAAGACTTGCCATCAACAGCCGCAAAGATAACTTGACCGTAACTCCGAAAATTCTCCGGTGTCACCAATTTTGCGGACAACTGCTTAGTCGAAATTAATTCGCTCATAAATCCCAACATCCCTAGCTTTCTCTGTAATAAATATTCTAATATAAATAGTAAGACCACTTTATTTATACCTTGGGTGCAGCCAGGAATAGGCTTTTCTAATAGTTCCACAAAAAACTTAATTGATTTACTGCCAAAGCGCTACAGACATTACCTATCTTCTGCTTCCTCTTGTTTCTCTTCCTACCCTTCGGGAACGGCTTCGCCGAACGTGTCCTTCGCGTCTTTGCGATTCGTTAAAAAATATTAATTAAGTCCGATCGCCCAAAACACCCTTACAATCAAAATCAGCACACTGCTGCAAAAAACGAGCCGGAATATCAGGACGAGCACCCCAGTGCAAATGCAAATAAGAAGCGTGCACCTGACAAACTCCCCAACCTTCCGCAACCGCCTCAACTTCCCCCCGCTTCCCATACCTCCAACTGTGATAAACTGGATTACTCGGTTCAACAGTTAAATGCGATCGATGAAACTCATGTCCCCAAACCCGATCGAGAGCAGTTAATACCGAACTATCCCTCACCGCCACAGCTTCTCGGTATCCCAGCGTCAAACGCTTTCCCATCGCAGCAGCAGTTTCCAAAACTCCCACGCCTGGCCAAGAATTGCCATCGAAGTCTACAATAGAATCACACAAATACATCAAACCGCCGCACTCCGCATAAGTCGGCATTCCCGAAAAAATCGCACTTCTTACTGCATCCCGAATTAAAATATTACCGCTCAATTTTTGAGCAAACACTTCAGGAAAACCGCCGCCAAAATATAACCCTTGCACATTGTCAGGAAAAACCGAGTCATCAAGGGGACTCCAAAATACCAACTCCGCACCCAACTCTTCCAACAAATCAAGATTGTCCTGATAGTAAAAATTAAAAGCCCGATCGCGCGCAACTGCAATCCTCACTCCAAATTGTTTTCCCAAAGAGTTGACAACATCATCTTTTTGAGCTTCAATTCCTGAAGGGAGACTGTGCCTATCCAAAAGTTGCTCTGACCCCTCACCCCCTTCATTTCGAGTTGCAGCCAACAAAGGCAAAAGTTGCTCCCAGTCAAAACTAACAGCAGCCAAATCAGCCAACTTATCGATCGCACCATGAAGATTCGGCAACTCCTCAGCAGGAATCAAACCCAAATGTCGATCGGGAATAGTAACAGCCTCATCCCTACGCAAAACCCCCAAAATAGGTAAATTGAGCGGTTTTAGAGCATCTTGAAGCAACTCCAAATGTCGATCGCTCGCCACCCGATTCAGCACCAAACCAGCGAATTTAAGGTTAGGGTTAAAAGAACGAAAACCGTGGGCGATCGCAGCCACAGAACCAGAGAGCCTGCTGCAATCTATCACAAACAATACCGGCAAATTCAGCAAATAAGCAACATGAGCCGTAGAAGCAAAGGAAATAGAATAGTGTTGTTTTCCTTCTGGCTTCCTTAAATCCGTTAAATCCGTTAAATCCTTTACATCTCGTACAATCGTTGCCGAACTTCTATCCGTTACATCCGTTACGAAATCCGTTGCCGAACTTCCTTCTTCTTTCTTCTGAGAAACCCCATCAAATAGCCCCATTACCCCTTCAACTAAGGCATAATCGACATCTTGAATATGACGAGAAAAACACTTTTTTACATAAGATTCAGACGTTAATACCGGGTCTAAATTCCGACAGGGGCGACCAGTAACAAAGGCATGAAACATGGGGTCAATGTAATCGGGACCAACCTTAAAAGATTGAACATTCAAGCCGCGGCGGATTAAATAAGCTAAAATGGCGATCGTTACAGTAGTCTTTCCCGCACCGCTGCGTTCGCCAGCAATTACTAAAGCCATAGTTCTAGATTATTTACAAAAAATACATATTTAACGAACCGCGAAGACGCGAATGGCGCGAAGGAAGAATGAGAAGAATAGTGGTAATTTCGTGGCTTTTTGGAAGTAATTTAGAGTTTTGAGTCACAGAACAACATTATTAATTCAAAACTCATAACTTCTAACTCACAACTTCTAAAAAAGTAGGGCAGACATTGCCTGCCCCACTGAATATTAACTCAATCCTTCTTCCTTCTTCCTTCTTCCTTCTTCCCTCTTCCTTCTTCCTTCTTCCTTCTTTTTACCGCTTAGGTAACTTCAGTATTTGAGCCGTGACTGCCAAACTTTCTTCGTAAAGCACATCTCGGCCCCAACTCTGCAAGTGCTGGCCCAGCAACTGTTCCGTCACCTGATCGAACAGAGGACTCACCTGGTTAAACCGATCTGTTTGAGCGCCGCCCTTCGTTTCCATCCGCATACAGCCGCCCACTTCCGAACACAGAACTGTACCGCAGTCAGCCTTCTCGTTCGTAGAACTCAAACGCAGAGCAATCAAATCGCCCGGGACATCGCCCGTATCAGCAGTAGGAATAGCAGCCAACTCCGCTTCTACAAACCGTTCGTCCGGTCCTGCGAATTTAATTCGCTTGATTTGGTAATCGCCCTCTTCCTGTTTGAAAGCAACAGGACGCCACTGAAGCCGGCTCGCCAGCCAACCCAAATACATCAGCGCTTGCGTAGAATTGTCCTGTTCGTAATCGATCGTCACCCGATCGATTTCCCGAATCGCAGCGCGGCGTTCCGGGGCGTCAAAAGCTTCAGCAGCCAACTCTTGCCACGCGGCCAGCCGGCGCCAATTGAGATCCGCGATCGGAATTCCGTCTTCCATCAGACTTTGCATCAACAGCAATTCCGCTTCACACTCGGCAAAACTGCTAGAGTCAACAATCACAGAACTGCTAATTGCCGCCAGCCGCTGGAACAAACCTCGATCGGCATCAGGATTCGCTTTCCACCACAGCAGAGTCGGCAAATTGGCGATCGTCAGCGCCGTCACGATGCCGCTCACCCGTTCCAAAGCAGCTTCCGTACCCCGCAGCGTAATGTACTCGCAGCAGATCAGATTGCCAGTGGTGCGCTGGTGAACCGGACAATAAGCAGCCACTTGAGCCTGTACGCCCGTATCTTCCCCCGCCGTCGGGCACAGAGCAATAATCCGGCACGGATTGGCAGCCACGATCGCGTCAGCTACCCCCGAACCCCCGGAACCCAAACCACTCGATCCCATCTCCTCGCCTTTTGAATTTTTGCGAGCCACTTCTTCCCGCAAAGTCGCCAGCAATTCAGCGTTAGGTTTGCCAGTTCTCGGCAGCCCGTAAGCTTTTTGAGCCGCCCTGATGCTAGATGCCGTCATCGGCCCGGTAATACCGTCCACCGGCCCGTCGTAAAAGCCCAGATCCGCTAATAACCGCTGAGTTTCTTCGGGTTCGTAGACTATAAAAGTAAAAGTTGTTGCCCTACTAGCGATCGAAACATCGCCCTTTGACCCTGATTCTCTGTAACTTTCCCAAATTTGACTCAATTCGGCCTCTATTTGGTCGAGCGACACATCTTTAGGATTTTGCAGCGAAACCAGAGGCGGAGCTTTAATCGGTGTCATCGTCATCGGTTTTTTCTCCTTTGTCAGTTTTTAGTCATCAGTGATTGGTCATTAGTTCAGTAGTCCTGGAGATCCCAAAATTTTAGACCCTAGTTTAAGCTCTCAGATTCATCTGTGCAGTAAATCTAAAATCTAAAATCTCAAATCTCAAATCGACTGACTTTTAAAGTCTGCGCCACTTGCGGCCGTCTCTGTTAATTAGCAGTTCTGCTTCCGCCGGTTCCCAAGTACCCGCTTCGTATTGAGGAACCAACTCCTGTTCGTTGGACGATTCCCAAGCCATTAGCGCCGGCGTTACCACCCGCCAAGCTTCTTCCACTTCATCAGAACGGGTAAACAAAGTTTGGTCGCCCAGCATACAGTCAATTAACAGTCGATCGTAAGCATCCGAAGATGTCACCCCAAAGGAAGAACCGTAACTGAAATCCATATCCACCGTCCGAGTCCGCAAATCCGGCCCCGGCATTTTCGCCTCAAACCTCAGCGAAATCCCCTCGTTGGGATGCACGCGCATGGTCAAAACGTTAGGGGTAGTTTGTTGCGCCGCCGACTGAAAAATCATCAGAGGCACTTCACGAAACTGAATCGCAATTTCGCTGACTTTTTTCGGCAACCGTTTGCCGGTTCGCAGGTAAAAAGGCACTCCCTGCCAGCGCCAGTTGTCGATCGTAAACTTCATCGCCACAAAAGTCGGCGTTGTCGAGTTGGGAGCAACCCCCGGTTCATCGTGATATCCCGGCACGGGTTTGCCCTTCATCCAACCTGCGGAATATTGACCGCGAATCGCTGAGAACTCCAAGTTATTCAAATCTGCCAAGCGAGTTGCTTGCAGAACTTTCATCTTTTCGGTGCGGATGCTGTCAGCGTCGAGCGAGTTCGGCGGTTCCATCGCCGTCAGACAGAAAATCTGCATCAAGTGGTTTTGCAGCATATCCCGCAACGCCCCAGAGGATTCGTAGTAACCCGCCCTGTCTTCTACGCCTACTGTTTCTGCAACTGTAATTTGTACGTGATCGACAAATTGCCGATTCCACAGCGGTTCAAAAATCGCGTTAGCAAACCGGAACACCATTAAATTCTGAACAGTTTCTTTACCCAAATAGTGGTCGATCCGGTAAACTTGCTTTTCTTGGCAAACCTGCTGCACGACTCGGTTGAGAGCTTTTGCTGAACTCAAGTCGCGGCCGAAGGGTTTTTCAATTACCAAGCGGTGTTTTGCTGGGTCAACTAGCATTTGAGCAGCGCCTAGTTGCCTAATTGCTTCTGGGAAAAAGTTCGGGGAAACTGATAGATAAAATATGTGATTGCCGCGAGTTTTCCTTTCTTCGTCGATTTCCGCTAAGAAAGCTTTGAGTTTTTCATAGCTTTCGGGGTTATCAATGTCGCCCGGACAGTAGTACAAACCTTGAGCGAAATCTTTCCATAATTCTTCACTGCCAATACCGCCGCCAAATTCTTCAATGCCTTCGCGCATTTGCTCTCGGAAGTAATCGTGACTCCAAGGGCGGCGGGCTACTCCCACCACGGTAGTTTCCGGTGGCAAGCGCCGATCGCGCTTCATCTGATAAATTGCTGGTACGAGTTTGCGCTGGGTGAGATCCCCAGAAGCTCCGAAGATCACCAGTATTTGCGGTTCCGGCACCCGTTCTTTTCGCAAACCAACCCGCAGTGGATTTTCAAGTAGCGTTACCATTATTTATTTTCCTTGTTCTAGTGGTGTTAACCCTGCCAAGACACCATGATAGTTTGCGGTCATTTCTGCTAGTTGCTGGGTGAGAGAGTTAATCGCTTCTTCATACTGCTAGAGGAGGCAGATGATTTTGCTCTCTAGGAACTTTGAAACCCATTAATCTCAAAATTCCTAGAGAGGATTTAAAACTCAGCATTTAGGAAGCAAAACAATTATCTATTCCGACTCCTAAATGCTTCTGCCTTTCAGGATACAGATATCTGCCTAAGCGACGGGTGACAACTTCTGGACTTTCTCTTGCAAGGAATCCATCAGGGATTGGAACGGGGTGACGAATTTCTCAATCCCGTCGAGGAGCAAGTCTGCCATCACTTTGTCCAAGTTGATGTCGATGTCGGGATCTTTGAGACTTTCGATCAGCGTGTAAGCTTCTGCAACGTTGTTCTCAATCCGGGGTGCGACATCGCAGTGGTCGAAACAAGCTTCAACAGTGTTCGGCGGCAAAGTGTTAACGGTGTCGGGGCCTATTAGTTCATCGACATACATGACATCGCTGTAGTTGGGGTTTTTGGTGCTGGTGGAAGCCCACAGCAATCGCTGCACTTTCGCTCCTTTGGCTGCTAAAGCTTGCCAGCGATCGCTCGCTACGATCTCTTTATACTTCTGGTAAGCTACCTTCGCATTGGCGATCGCAATTTTCCCCTTCACTGCTTCCAGTTTAGCTTTTGTGGAAATATCTGTGACATTTTTGAGTTTCTCGTCAATCTTCCCATCGATATTGATGTCGATCCGGCTCAAGAAGAAACTGGCAACAGAAGCAGTATTGCTCACATCCAAACCTTTAGCCGCCCGCGCTTCCAAACCGCGAATGTAAGCCCAGAAGGTTTCGACGTAGCTGTCAACCGAGAACAGCAAAGTCACGTTAACGTTAATCCCTTCGCTGATGACTCGCTCAACTGCGGGCAAACCTTGAGCGGTTCCCGGAATCTTAATCATCACGTTTTCTTTGCCGATCGCATGATAATAGCGCAAGGCTTCGCTAATCGTGCTTTCTGTATCGTTGGCGATCGTCGGTGGCACTTCGATACTGATGTAACCGTCCAAACCATTCGACTCTGCGTAAACTGGGGCAAAGATGTCGCAAGCGTTGCGGATATCTTCAAATACCAGAGATTCGTAAATCTCCATTACAGATTTGCCCGCCCGGATGCCGGCTTCGATATCCGCGTCGTAAATCACATTACCCGCGATCGCTTTCTCAAAAATAGCCGGATTAGATGTAATCCCGCGCAGTCCCCGACTTTCAATCATCTTTTTGAGTTCGCCGGACTGGATCAGATCGCGAGTCAAATTGTCCATCCAGATACTTTGGCCAATTTCTTTGATTTCTAACAGGTGATTCGTTGATGTTGCTGTCATTACTGTAACTCCTACAATTTGATAGCTGTTAATTGGGACTTGGAAATTGGGAATTGAAAATTGAAAATTGGTAATGGGGAATTGGCAATGGGGAATTGGTAATTGGGAGTCGAAAGTTATAAGTTAAAACCCTCTTCCTTCTTCCTGACATCAGTTACATTAGTTACATAATCCCTTGCCAAACTTCCTTCTTCCTGACATCCGTTACATCCGTTACATCCGTTACATAATCCGTTGCCGAACTTCCCTCTTCCTTCACTCTTGGACTGTTCTAGGATTGCGCGCTCGATCTTGAATAAAAGACTCGACCATCGCTACATTTTCTTTACTGCCGACAATCAAAGGCGATCGCTCGTGCAGTTTGGTCGGCACAACGTCTAAGATGTCTTGAATGCCGGTACTGGCGCGCCCGCCGGCTTGCTCCATCAAAAACGCCAAAGGAGCCGATTCGTAGAGCAAACGCAATTTGCCCTCCGGTTGTTTGACCGTTCCGGGGTACAAAAACACGCCTCCCTGGAATAAAATCCGGTGGAAATCTCCCACCAAAGCCCCGCCGTACCGGGCGGTGTATCCTTCGCTGCGGTGTACGTAGCGAATGTAATCTCTCAAAGATTCCTCCCACTGCCAGAAGTTGCCTTCATTAACGCTGTAAATCGGGCCGCGATCGGGAACCTTAATGTTTTCGTTAGCTAGAATAAACTCGCCCAAACTGGGATCGAGGGTAAAGGAATGAACACCCTGACCGATCGAATAAACCAGCATGGTACTCGGGCCGTAGAGCACGTAGCCTGCCGCTATTTGTTTGTGTCCGTGTTGCAGCAAGTCGGAAGCAGAGCCATCTGCATCGTCTCCCTCTTGCTTGCGGATGCTGAATATGGAGCCGACATTGAGATTGATGTCAAGATTGGAAGAACCGTCTATGGGGTCGTAGAGCAGACTGTAACGCCCGATCGGACAGTTTTCGGGAATGTAGTAGGGTTTTTCCATTTCCTCCGAAGCCAAGCGGCAGACAAGTCCGCTTTGCTGGAATACCGAGATAAACACTTCATTGGCATAGATATCCATCTTTTTGACGGATTCTCCCTGCACATTCACAGCCCCTGTAAACCCCAAGGCATCTGCCATTAATCCGGCCCTGCTGAGTCGCCTAGCGATCAGCTTGGCAGCTAGTCCGATGCGATTCATCAGGGCGCTGAGATCCTGAGCATCTGCTGAAAAGCTGTGGAGTTGCTGGAGTACGTGACGGGATAGGGTTGTGCAATCGCGGTCTAAGGCTTGCACCTGATCGGTCGGGCCCAGGCGGGTTTCCCCTGTCGGCGCGTTTACCATGATTTTGATGTCCTCCCTGTCTTGCTGCTCTGGATTTGGGTTCGATGGAGTCCTTGACACTTGCCCCTGAATCGGCTTTTAGACCGATCGACCCCTAACTTCTATCTTAGGAAGGGTTTTGCCAAAGGGGGATAAACTTTAGGTGAATTTTAGATCTCCATCGAAAGTGTTATCAAAGAGTGAGGCGTTCGATCGACTATTTAGTCGGGCATTGTCTTTAAAATTACTAATTTTTTTAATAAACCGCTCTTGACGTAGAGGAAGAGCAGAAGGAATAAGGAAGAAAAAAGAAGGAAGATTGTTGCTTGCTTAATTATCAAAAAGATTTATAAAGATGTAGCAGGAGGAATTGCTTCTCTAGGGGCAAAGAATCTCGATATTTATGAAAATAAGACTGCAAAAGGGGAAGCCGATCGCACTTATTGAATACGGAGTTCAAATGATTAGTTGAGAGTAGCGATCGCCTTTTCGATTGGTTATGCTTGAGTCAGGGCGATCGTTTCTGCCAGTTGACGGACTAACAAAAATAAAGATGTTTGTGCGTAAATACCGTAAAGGCAAGAAATATCTCGCCCTGACTGGGATAGTCTCGTTAATATCGTGCATCTCCTCTAGTGAAGGTTCCATTGATGAGTAGTACCCCAAGAAAGAAAAAAACGATCCTGTTTTTGGCCGCCAACCCAAAAAACTCCACTCCCTTGCGCTTAGGTGAAGAGGCGAAGGAAATTGCAGAGGGGTTGCAACGGTCTAAAAAGCGCGACAAGTTTCAACTGGAGCAACAGTGGGCGGTGACGCCAAGAGAAATGCAACGAGCCGTATTAGATTATAAACCAGAGATTGTGCATTTCTCTGGGCATGGTGCAGGAGAAAGCGGTTTAGCCCTAGAAGATGACATGGGGCAGATTAAGCTAGTAAATGCCAAAGCTTTGGCAGCTTTGTTTGAGGCGTTTAAGGAGTACGTGGAGTGCGTAATACTCAACGCTTGCTATTCAGAAGTGCAAGCTGAGGCGATCGCACGTCACATTCCATACGTTATCGGCATGAAGCAAGCGGTGGGAGATAAGGCGGCACGAGAATTTGCTGTGGGTTTTTACGATACCTTGGCGGCGGGGGAGTCGATCGAACGTGCCTATAAGTTGGGTTGCGTTAGCATCAGCATGGCTGGTATTCCCGAAGAGCTGACTCCGGTATTAAAGAAGAAGTCGGATTTTTCGGAGTTGGATGCAGCAGAGCGATCGCGCGATGCTTCTGTTAGCGATCTCGTTGAGGAGTCGTCGCCTGCGTTGGAAAATGTGCGATCGATCGCCTCCCCTCCCGTTTCTCTTCTCAATTTAGATAACCCAGAAGGTTCTGTTAGTTTAGATTCACCCCTATATATCGATCGGCCTCCAATCGAATCCGACTGCTACCAAACTATTGTAAAACCCGGAGCTTTAATCCGAGTCAAAGCCCCCCGGCAAATGGGAAAAACTTCCTTAGTGCAGCGAATTTTATACCGCGCCAAGGAAGAGGGATATCAAACAGCTTATTTAAACTTTCAATGGGCTGATGGCAGTTTTCTCACAAATCTTGATGAGTTGTTGCAGTGGTTTTGTGGTGAGATTACCAATGAATTAAATTTAGAAGATAGGTTAGGAGAATATTGGAAAGGCGTTCTCGGCAGTAAAAATAAAACTACGAAGTATTTCCAACGGTATCTACTATCTGACAGCGAGCGGCCTCTTGTTTTAGGGTTAGATGAAGTCGATCGGATTTTTCAGCATTCCGAAATAGCCACCGACTTCTTTGGATTATTACGAGCTTGGCACGAGCGGGGCAAAAATGAGGAAATTTGGAAAAAGCTGAGGTTAGTTATTTCTCACTCTCAAGAAGTTTATATCCCTCTCAATATTAATCAGTCGCCATTTAACGTGGGATTGCCGATAGATTTACCTGAACTAAATCAGATACAGGTAACAGATTTAGTGAATCGACACCGATTAAATTGGTCAAATCAAGAGATTAGTGACCTGATGGAAATGGTGGGCGGTCATCCTTATTTAGTTCGAGTTGCTCTCTACCAAGTTGCCAGGGGGAGAATTACCTTAGATAGCTTGCTAAAAGTCGCTCCTACTGAAGAAGGCCCTTACTACGATCATTTACGACGGCATTTAGTTAACTTGGAAACAGATGCAGAACTAGCAGCAACAATTAGACAAGTAATTAACAGCGAACAACCTGTAGAGATTCACACCGGAGAGGCTTTTAAATTGCGAAGCATGGGATTGATCAAATTTCAGGGAAATGCTGTAATGCCATTGTGTGGTTTGTATCGTCAATACTTTAGCCATCGCCTAGCCTCTCCCCGAGCGAATATGACTGCTGTGGAACCACCTAATAACTCATCAAGCTTGCCCGTAGAGAGTAATTTAGCAGCTATTATTTTTTCGGATGTAGTTAATTCCACCGCTTTATCAGTTGCCAACCAAAAGCTGACACTAGAATTAGTGAATCGAGATTTCAACATCATCCGAGGCATCTGCGCTAAACATCAAGGCAAAGTCCTGAAAGAAATGGGCGATGGTTTATTAATTTGCTTTCCCGAAAGTGCCGTAAAAGCAGTTGCCTGTGCGCTAGAAATACAACGAAGTCTCGCCCAAGCTGCTACAACCTTACCTGCGAGTCATGTCCTCCAACATCGCATTGGTATTCACTTGGGGGAAATATTCTCTTTTAATAATGATATCAGAGGGGCTGGTGTAAATTTAGCGGCTCGTTTAGAAGGGAAAGCAGATTCAGGTGGAATCTGTATTTCTGAGACAGTTTATCAAGTCGTTAAAACCCATTTATCTTTAAATGTGATTGACTTAGGAATGCAACCGTTAAAGGGAATTTCTGAACCTGTACGGCTGTACAAATTAATTCCTTGATTCTCGTATTTTCCACCTATAAATTAACAATGACCTATGAAAGATTATCAATATCAAGTTGGAGGTAGCCTGCCTGCAAACGCCCCAACTTATGTCACTCGAAAGGCGGATGAAGAACTTTATCAAGCTTTAAAAGCCGGAGAATTCTGCTATGTTCTTAATTCCCGACAAATGGGAAAATCATCCCTGCGAGTGCGGACAATGCAGAGGTTACAATCAGAGGGAATCGCCTGTAGTAGCATTGATATCACAGAAATTGGCACCTCAGATATTACACCAGAAGAGTGGTACGCCGGCGTGATCGATAGCATCGTCAGCAGATTAAATTTGTATGACGTTTTTGATTTAGATGAATGGTGGGAGCAGAATAGATTACTATCGAATGTTAAACGATTTAGTAAATTTATTGAAGAAGTATTACTCAAAAATCTCTCAGGAAACATAGTAATTTTTGTCGATGAATCGGACAGCTTAATCAGCTTAAAGTTTAAGATAGAAGATTTTTTTGCCGTGATTCGTGATTGCTATAATAATCGAGCTGATAAACCCGATTATCGTCGCTTGACATTTACGATGTTAGGGGTGGCAACTCCCTCAGATTTAATTCAAGACAAGCGACGCACTCCTTTTAATATTGGTCGAGGGATAGAGTTAACGGGGTTTCAATTAGCAGAAGCGCAACCTTTGGCAGTCGGGTTAGAAACTCAAGCAGAAAATTCTCAAGCATTGTTAGAAGCGGTGTTATATTGGACAGGAGGGCAGCCGTTTTTAACGCAAAAAGTTTGTAAATTACTGCTCGATCGTGCCAACTCTGGATTCAGGCAAAATCCCGCTGAGTGGGTAAAAAATTTAGTTCGAGAAAAGGTGATTGAGTATTGGGAAGGGCAGGATGAACCTGAGCATTTAAAGACGATTCGCGATCGCATTTTACGCAGCGAACAACGGGCAAGTAGGTTATTGGGACTATATCAGCAAATTTTGCAGCACAATGAAATAGCGACTGATGATACTCCCGAACAAATGGAACTACGCTTAACTGGGTTGGTAGTTAAGCAGTCTGGCAAACTTAAAGTTTATAACCCAATTTATCAATCGGTTTTTAACCTTGATTGGGTGGAAAAACAATTAGCGAATCTCCGCCCTTACAGCGAAAGTTTTAAAGCTTGGATAGAGTCTGATTGCCAAGATGAATCGCGACTGTTGCGGGGTCAAGCGTTGCAAGATGCTCAAACTTGGGCAGCCGATAAAAGTTTGAGCGATTTGGATTATCAGTTTTTAAATGCCAGTCGGGAAGTCCAACAGCGGGAAGTTGAACGAGAGTTAGAAGCACAAAAACAAGCGAATAAAATTTTGACTCAAGCGAATCAGACGCTAATTAAAGCAGAGCAATTGGCTACGTATAAAGTCAATCAAGCCCAGAATTTAGCAAATGTCATCCAGGAAACTGCTTTTTCTAATGAATCCTTTCGTTCAGGAGAGACATTCCAAGCACTGTTGGAAGCATTAAAGGCAGGGCAAGCATTCAAACAACTAGATTCTTCATCCGAGACGACAAAACATATTAGAGGACGAGTGATAGCTGCGCTGCAACAAGCAGTGTCTGCAGTAAAAGAGCGCAATAGTTTGGAAGGGCATAGCAATTATGTCAATAGCCTCGCGTTTAGTCCAGATGGCTTGACTTTGGCTTCTGCAAGCAATGACCACACCATCAAACTGTGGCACCTGGAAAGCCAAAAACCTATCGCTACCCTCACCGGGCATAGCAATCCGGTGTGGAGCGTCGCGTTTAGTCCAGATGGCTTGACTTTGGCTTCTGCAAGCAGTGACCACACCATCAAACTGTGGCACCTGGAAAGCCAAAAACCTATCGCTACCCTCACCGGGCATAGCAATCCGGTGT
>NZ_JAUBQD010000090.1:0-18645 GCF_036701085.1 Microcoleus sp. Pol7_A1 | reverse complement strand
GCATGACCCGCCAACTTTTGCACCGTCACAATATCCACCCCAGCATCAAGGAGGTCCGAGCAAAACGTGCGCCGGAAGTCGTGGGGACTAAAAGACTCCACCCCAGCGAGAAACGCCCGCCGCTGCACAATCTTCAACACACCATCCTCCGTCATCCGCCGGCGCTGAATTTCTCCCCCCTTCCGAATCGGGTACAACAGAGGCCCAGTCGCCTCTCCCCTCAACTCCAGCCACTCGGACACTAAAACGCAAGCAGACTCCGGGAGGTAAACCGTCCTGTCTTTCTTGCCCTTGCCCTCTCGGACGAACAGCGCTCCCGTAGATAGATTGAAATCTCGCTTCAAGAGATTGACCGCTTCAGAGCGACGGATGCCGCCCCCTCGCAAGATAGCAATCAGCGCCGAGTCCCTAACATCAATAGGGGTCTTACCAGAGCAGCTTTCCATCAATGCAGCAATCTCACAGAGCGTTAGCGCGCGCCCCCTAACTTTTCCCGATTGCTTGATACTCCTGACATCCACCGCTTTACTGTAATCTATTGGGTCGATTAAATCCAACCGCAGAGCTTCCTTCAACACCCGTCGCAGGGCGCACAGCATTTGGTTCACCGTCGCCGGGGCGTACTTTTTCTCAAGGGCAGAGCGCAGAGCCGCCGTATGTCTGTAGCGCAATGCCGCCCAATTCAAAGTCATTGCGTCGCACTCCCTACCTGTCAGCATTCGGGCCATGATATTGAGTCCTTCTCTCATGGTTGCCTTTGACCGCTCGCTCCCCAAACTGTCGAGGTACACTGCTGCCGGGTGCTGAGTCAGGGGTACCGGACAGGGCAGATTCAAGGTTTCGGGCTGTTGCTCTCCAATTCGGTTGAGCATTTACTCTTTCAAAGTGGTATTATAAATACTAAATTTTACGCCTTTAACGGTTCACGCGATCGATCGATTTGGCTCTTCCCTCGTGAACCCTCACCGTCTAGGAACGGACTCGTGTGTTTGATCCTGTTCGTAGAAGAAGAACACCTTTATGCAGCTTTAGCCTGTTTTTTTGGGCTAGTTGCTGTGAATGACCTGATATCGCTTTATCGCTGGTGGGTGGGAGAGTTATGCTCCGTGGGGGGAATTTTTGGAGAGTGCGATCGCGAATGGCTGTAATGATATGATGGCGGAATGGCAATCAATACTGCTCGGTTAAGCAATTTCGTGGATATGATATGTCCGCTAAAGATATCTTTCACAATGCTGTTCGTTCAGCTTTAGAAAAAGAGGGATGGATCATCACTCACGATCCTCTTTTTATCAAGGTAGAGGAACTTGATTTTTTGATCGACTTAGCAGGGGAGAAAATTTTAGCAGCAGAGAAAGATGGCTTCAAGATTGCTGTAGAGATTAAATCTTTTATCGGTGCATCTGATTTAGCCAGCTTTTATATAGCTTTGGGTCAATTTCTCAGTTATCGTTCTGCCCTGAGAAAAAAACAACCGAATAGAATTTTGTATTTAGCAATAAACCAAGATGTGTATAATGATTTTTTCAGCAATCGTTTTATTCAAGAATTAATCGCAGAGCATCAGCTCAAATTACTCATTTTTGATGCTATTCAAGAGGGGATACTTTTATGGAAAGAGTAAACTACAGAGAATTAATCCAAACAATACTGTCTCAACACTCAAGGAATGACTTGGATACTGAAACAGAAGTTCAATTACTTTTTGATATCGAACGGGAGCATTATCATGTGGTTCATTTGGGCTGGGACGAGCAAAAACGGGTTTACGGCTGTGTAATTCACGTTGATATAAAAGATGGTAAATTTTGGATTCAGAGGGATAGAACGGAAGCAGGAATAGCGAATGAGCTAGTAGCCGCCGGAGTTCCCAAGGAAGATATTGTTTTAGCTTTTAAAGCCCCTTACGTGCGTCAATTTACTGAGTTTGCAGTGGGGTAATTGGGATACGGAGGATTTACATTTTCATCAAAATTAAAATATTTAGTTTTGTCACGCGAGCGGAACTTACGCTTATAGAACCCATTTGAGATCTATTGCTGTAAGCGTAAGCCCTGTGCGATATCGATTTGGGATCTTTTGCCACCATTGCCCCATGATTTCTCGTCTTGTGGCTATTGAGGGCGTTGCTGAATTAGGGTATGATAAATTTATAGTGCGAGCGTCAAAAAATAACACTTCAAAAAACGCAGAGCTTATGCAAAGTCCTGAATGTCAGTCAACTCATGTTAATAAAAATGGTCATAAAAAAGGTAAACAAAATTATATTTGTGTCGGTTGTGGCAGACAATTTATAGAGGGCTATCAACCTCATAAAGGTTATTCTGAAGATGTGAAACGTGAATGTCTCAAAATGTATGTCAATGGCCTGGGTTTTCGAGCAATTGGGAGAGTCAAAAATGTGCATCATACGACAATCATTAATTGGGTCAAACAAGTAGGAAAACTCTTGCCAGATTTTTATGAGGCAGAAATAACTCCACAAGTGGGAGAATTAGATGAATTAGAAACATTTGTTGGCTCAAAAAAAACTTGCACCGGGTTATGGACAGCAGTAGACCATTTTAAACCAGGTATTCTAGGATGGGTTTTAGGCGACCGTGCGTGCCAAAACCTTTGAACCACTATGGGAGATTGTTAATAAATGGAAATACCATTTTTATGTAACAGATGGGTGGAAAGTTTACCCTAAGTTTATTGCCGATGAATATCAGAAAAGCACCCCAAAACATATATGATAAGAGTTGAGGGTGAAAATACAAGATTAAGGCATCCTGATAGCTCGCCTCAAACGAAAAAGTCTTTGTTATTCTAAATTAAACAGCAAGTTGCTAAGATATTCAATTCAATTACTAATTCACTATCTAAAATTTGCAGATGTTCCAATTCCGTATCCAAATCAAAGAAATCATTCTCTGCGTCCGCGCTCGCATTATAAGTTTATCATACCTTGATTCAGCAACGCCCTATTGAGTTATGTGAGACGACTTGTTTGTCTGCCTTATTTTTTAAGAAAAGATGTCAAATGGGTTCTATAGACGCAGGAAATCTGGCGTTGGTCATTGACAACAAATTTATTTTGGCACAGACCAAGAGCGAACTTCGCCTAAAGTTACAGGAATGCGATCGCTCACATCAACTGTAAATCGATAAACTTTCTTAGCCCTACGGCTATTTTCTGGATCGAAAAACTTTAATATCACATCCCAACAATCGCTATTAATCCGACAAAACGGGCTTTTTTCTACTTCAATCGTATCGAGTTGCATTCCTCTTGAAATAGCTTCAGCGAAGCTCGAAGCAGCTTGGAAAGCGTTAGTAACAGAAAAGTTCAACGCCCTGTCTTTAGAAGTTTGCCCTAAATTTTGGAAATCAAAATAAACTCGATGCAGGAAGCTGGTGAGAGATTTCCGCATGGCAATTTCATCAGCTTGCGGTGCTTGAGGAGCGACAATTTGCAAAGCTGCTTCGACTAAATTATTGATTTTCCAACCGTACATTCCTCTTGTATTGATTAAGGTAATTACGGGAACTTCTTGCCCGGAAAATAGCTGCACGGTTTTATCTGCTGTTTTGGCGGGAATGCTGATTCGTTCGACAAAATCATCGCTGTCTTCAAGTTCAATTTGTCCCGCTAACATCAGGATTAATCTTTCGTAGACATCGGCAGCAAAACCCTGTCTGGGTTCTAAGGCGTAAATGGGGTTAAGTTCTTGATTGAGCGTCCAAATTAAGGCTTTGGCTTCACTGGGGTTTTGTGAGAGATAATCGACCATTTGACGGGCATCATAGGGATTAGGGGGAATTATGATGCCGTCAATTTCGATTGCGGGCATTAGTTGTTTAAAGGTGTCGCGTCTGGCTTCGCTGCCGAAGTCGTAGCCGATGGTTCCCAAGGCATAGACGAGTTTTGAGGCGGCGCTGGGGGTGATGCCTTCGCTGGGTTGACTGAGGGTGGCAACTGTTGTATTGGAGGGTTGGACTGTGCCAGAGTTTGCCAGGGAATTGAATTCCAGGTGGGCAATATTGTTCGCAGGCACTACCGTATTATCTACCCCATCGATTTCTGGGTGAATTGTGCTAGAAGGTTGAATGGTGATTAAGGGTTCTCCGGTTAGTAATTGATAAGCACCAGGAATATTCAATTTACCAGCCAAACAGCGTTCTGGTTCTGCAACTTCTTGAGGGTCGCAAGGAATAGCGCTGTTGAGAAAAGCCATCCGCACCGCTTCGGCGTTGGGTTGTTCGCCGCGTTGCAATTGCACGCTCATCATTAACGCAGAAAGACCAGTCATTAGGGGAGCGGCTAAACTGGTTCCTTCTTGTCGGACAGGTTCATCGGTGCCTGGTTGTGCTGCCAGAATGTTTTCGCCCGGTGCGAGGATGCCTTGTTCCTGATACTGACCGCCCCAGTTACTATAGTTTGCGGGTTGTCCATTGTCCTTCATCATGCCCGCTGCTAAAACATTGGGTAAAACAGCCGGAACGCAAAACCATTCGCCTTTGTTATTGCCACTGGGCGCAACAATCAGAATGTTATTGTCCTGACATTGTTTGACTGCTTTTTGAATCATTTCGTGGGCAAACCCGGTTGTGGTGGGGTGGCAGGCAGCACAGTGAATGATATTCACCCCCAGTTCTAATGCCAAGTTAAAGGCATGGGCCATGTTCAGGGGAGATAGAGCTTCACCGCTAGTTGCTGTTTCAAACAGGGGAATGTTAATGGCGGTGCAGTAGGGAGCTACTCCCTCTACCGGGGAACCAGGTTGCCCAAACATCACTGAAAAAATGCCAGTCGCGTGGAATACACCACCTAGACGCTCTTGCACTTCTTTGGGAATCGTGTCTTCTAAAGCTTTAATCTCTGCCTCTAATTCTTTGATGGCGGCAGCATAGTTTATATTTGGGGATATTTCTCTTTGCCGTAAATTTTGCGTCTTGGAGGCACTTAACTGGCGATATTGCTCAATTACTGGTGCATCTGTGCTTTCTAGCAGAGCATTGAAAACGGTGCTAAAGGAGCCGTGCGATCGCATCAAGTTCGATGCTGTAACACCAGCGGTGGATTGCGAAGCTGCTGGTGCTGTATCTGCATTCTCCTTTTCGCTTTGCTTCAAAGCTTTTTTTAAAGCCTTTTTCTTGTCTTTAAGGGCATTTATTTTAAGTTGCTGTTCAATGTAGAATGGATCGATTGGCTCTAGTGTCTGTTGCCAAAAGGGTTTGATTCTACTCAAGTTTGCGCCAACAAAACAAGCGCGTTCGAGGTCGGCGGGGCCATCCAAAACAGCTATTTTGATGCGGGAATCGCCGCGTGTGATGGCTTGAAGTTCGGCAAAACCGGGAATTGCAATTAAGTCAGGCATAGGAATCTAGAGGTTTAATAATTTATTGAGGAAGTATGATAAATAAGGATTTTTATTGTTTGAGTGAGCCTAGCATAAATTCTCCCACTGAGGACTCTTCATGTTCGTTAAGATGGGCGATTTTGTCAAACAGTTGCGAGTTACCTGCACCGATCGCAGTGGGGGCTAACTTCATCGCTGTCGCGACGAGATAAAATGTTTGATACAAAACCCCGATATGCTTCAAAATTAGACCGTAACCGATCGCATGGTATTTCCAGAACAATCGGCCAAATCTAGCAGTAACAATCAGCAACACTTGCGGAATATCTTGTTGTCCAGTTGATTTCCAGGCATCATAGAGTAAAGCTTCCACATCTGGATTTTGTTCGGCAAGCTGGTGCAATCGGTGCGCGAGGGGTTGATAGTGATACAGTCCTGTATCCAGCCCTTGACAGCGATTTACTACTGTATAAATCTCCAGTTCGTACAATGCCCCGCCGCAGGGATACGGGCGTTTCGTCACTTCTCCAATATTCATCGGATCGTCTTCAGGAATGTAAACCTCTTTGACTCGCGCACAGCGATAGAGAAATTCTCCTAATTGAGATAATGTAATCGGCTGGTTGCTGTATTCCCGAATTGATTGTCTGGATTCAATCGCTTGGGTGAGCGAAATATCTGTTTGAGCTAACGCTTCTAGGTTAGGTTTCTCTAAGGAAATTACTCGGTCACTCATGGGCGATTTGACAAAGTGCGATCGCTCGCTATTCTCAAATTGAGGAATTTCCGTTTTAGGCGGCTCGTTTAATCGTTGTAAGCGAGTTTGGCGGTGAAACAGCAAGTTATGAAATTGCCATTCGGCTAAGGCTTTGCTTTCCGGTTCTAGCTGGATCATTTTGGTTGCGATGAGCAACTGCATGAACGCTCTTGCTATCTCTGCATCAATTAGCCCATCAGCTAAAGTTAAGAAGGTGAATTGCGAATCAACTTCAGCCAGTTTTCCGATTAGGGCTGTCGCCCGCCAATCTAGCAGAATAATTTTTGCTTGGGAAAGGGGAGATTCTAAAACAAACTGTTGTTTTTCTTGGCGCAGAAAGGTAAACCGAGACAGCATTAAAGGCTGTTCCTCATCAAAAGGCGGAACAACAAATTGATAATTTTCTGCAATGGCAATGGCAGTTGCTAATGGTAAAACGGAATGACTTATCCAGCCGAGGCTAATTAGCTTCTGCAACTCAAACTCAAAGTTGAGACTAGCTTCGATGCCATCCAATTCGGCAATCACAGCTTGGAGTTGGGAAAAAGTTTGGCTGGAATCCTTGAGACGTTCTAAGGCAGTTCTCAATCCTGGCTGAGGATGTTCCAATGTCAGGCAGTGCTGAGGCGATCGCAGTATCAGTCGCTCGCTTTCAACAGTGAGGGCGATGTCAGGGCGGAAGGAAAGGGTGAAGAAATCGGACATTATTAAAATACCATTGGCATCGGGTTCATTTGGTCTTCGCTCAAAGGCGTAGTCAGGCATCCGAGTTTCACAGGCACATCATACAGCCGTCCCGCCCCAAATCTTGACCAGAAGTGGCGCAAGCCAGGGACGATCGCTTTGACTACGGGCAAGCCAATATCGGGACGGGTTTGGTTGAGTACCAGCATTTCTAGCCCCGCACGTCTGGCGACTTCCACGCAGGTTAGGACATCTTGCTCGATATCATCACTCCATTGCTGCGGGTAATCTGAATATATTTTCGCAGGTTGCTGAGTGCAAGGCGCAAGATAAGGTTGATTGGCTAAGGTTGCTTTTGTAAACCAATGATACAAGGCAGAGTCTGAAGCAGTTGAATAATCCTGTTGGTCTACACCAAATCCAATTTGATTAACCTCGGTGACGGCTCGCAAAATGGCAATTTTTGGGTCGAAATGCGCTCCGTATCCGGCGATGATGCGTTCGTCACCGCCGCCAATATAGCGAGAAACGGCAGCAAAGGCGGGAATATTCAAGTCTGTGGTTAAATCGAGTACCCACAGTTCCCGCTGCTGGCTGCGATACCAATTCTGTAAATCTAATAAGTAAGGTTCGTTGATACTCGCCAAGTCTACACTGGGGCGAGAAAGGCGGTTGTACCACCAGATGGCGACGCTATCCCGCTCTACCAGTTCCAAAAAGCCCTGTAAAATCGCATCTTCTAGGGTTCCTCCGGCTGCATTGCCGTTGGAGTCGGCAGAACAGAAGCGGTGTTCTTTAGGAAGTTTGTAATCGTAGTAACAAAAGGCAGTGGGCAGATATTTGTGCCGTTGCTCAGTTAATGACCATACGGGAGTCCAATCGATCGCCTGCGTTTCGTCAAAGGGTTTTGGAATCCAATCGTGGTCTACGATCGCCTTTTGATTCAATTCCTCCCGATTTTGATATTGAGTATCGCTAAACAGCAAACACTTTTGTGGATGAATGGCACTTTCGCCCAACTCAGCTAACTTAGAACTTATACGAGGTTCGTCGCCTTGATAGATGCCAGAATAGCGTTCGATCGCCTCACAGAATCCGCTGGCTTGAGATTGACGATCGCTTTTACCTTTACCGCGGCTTTTGTGTCCCAGGGATTTTCGCAACTTATTCAGGCTGGAAGAAGTACCGAAGGCATGGGTGGCGCGGTAGGTATGGACGAGGGGATTATTGGGGTCAGAAACCCGCACGAGTTGGCTGACGACTCCGGTAATGGGGCTGATTAAATGCTCATAGCGTTTCAATATTTGTTCTGGCGTAAAGGCGCGATGTCCGCCATCTTGAGTAAACAGCTTTTTGCGGCTGGTGAGTGCGATCGCACTTTTGACCTGTTGGCTGACTAAATCAGGATTCCCACAGGACGGACATTGAGGGCGTTTGGTGAGCGTGTGGGTTTTCTGGGTGAAATTCGTCTGATCCAGCGTGATGATTTTCCCAGCTAATGTCTGAATTTTTGATTCTGGGAGGCACTGGTTAACCAACCATTTCGCAATTTCGGTGGTGGTTAATCCGATCGCCGTTTGCACTGTCGAAGGCAACCCGGCAACTGCTGTTGGTAAACACCCGATTTCTTCAATGCCTAACCCCCCTAGCTCCCCTTCCCTACTAGGGAAGGGGGGAGTCCTACTCCCCTCTCCTCGTAGGAGAGGGGTTGGGGGAGAGGTTAACCCAACAGTATTGCTCATACCCTGCTGTTGTTTCTGCTGCCGCAAAATGGAGGCTTCTACTTCCCGGTTGCCGTTGAGCCGATGGGCGAGGCATTCCCAACATCCCGTTTCCCCTGGATCAAAGATGGAACCAAACCACAGCATTCCACCCATTGGTTTGACCAGCAGCCAGGGTTGCTGATTTTGCAGTGCCATCTGATTGATGCGACTTAGTTCTGGTTGCAGATAATCATCTGTCAAGACTACCAGTAGAGAAGCCGAATCGGGCTTGGGTGAGTCTTGTTGCCACCCTTGCACTGGAATTTGGAGTGCCTGTAATGACTCAACCAAGGGTTGTGCATCAACGGCTCCAACTGTGGTAATTAATACTTGGGTATTAAGTAATTGATCGCTCACTGCTTGCGGGTCTACACCCAGCAGGCTCCAAAATGCAGCAGTTTCCTGGGTGAGGCTGTGGGCGGCATCTGTGAGATAGCCTTTGGCATCGAGGCGATCGAGGACGTATTCAATATGTTCGGGTACGACTTGCCCATCTAACTTCCGAATAATTTCCTCTAATGTGTACTGACCGTTGAGCAGAGGAATAATTTGGCAATAAAGGCTACCTGTTAGGGCGTAGGTGGCATATTCACTCAGTAAATAGACGTTTTTGGGTTCAACAATTTCGATGCGGAAATGAGGTTTGATTTGGGGTATTTTCATGGGTTCTTTGGATTTTTAGATTATTGATTTTCCTTTGTTTGTTAGTGAGAATTAGTGATGTATTGATGATTTTTAACCAGTAAGGTTTAAGTATCTCAAGTTATCAGTACAACTCACACTCTCTCATAGCAATGCCTAGAAAACCAAGAAACCTTCAGCCTGGGTATGCTTACCACATCACAACTTGATGTAACAACCGAGAATTTAAGCTACAACGGTGGGAATGCCGGGAGGTGTTTTTATATGCCATCAAACAAGCTATTGAGAAATACAAGTTTAAGCTATATGCCGTTTGCATCATGTCAAACCATATTCATTACTTGATTGAACCGACTCAACCCAATGATTTGCCAAAAATCATGCACTTCCTCAACTGGTATACCGCCATGTGCTTTAACCGGATGCTCAACCGCACGGGACACTTCTGAGAGAAGCGATATTTTTGTGATGGCTTTCCCGCCTCAGACCGCCAGCGGGTGCTAAACACCTTACGCTACATTCACGGAAATCCCAAGGCTGCAAAAATACGGTCAGGATTTTTCTATGAATTCAGCAACTACGGCAGCTACGACCAGCTAACCAACGATGGCTTAACTCAGTGGCATCCAGCATTCTTAACCCTTGGCAACAACTTGGAAGAGTGCGCCCGAAAGTATCGAGGATTTTGCAAGCGGTATAACCCGAACAGTAAACCAATTAGAAAGTGTCATTGGGGGAATAAACTCTTAGCTGGTTTAGACCTCAAAGGGGGCAAGGGAGCAAGGAGAGATAGGAAAGTAAAATCATCATCCTCATCTTCCCCTGCCTCCCCCCCTCATCCCCCAACCAACAGGTGCCAGGTATCGGAAAGGCCGATGGCCGATGGTATCGGCAATTGCGACTCAATTCATCTGGGCTAACCAGGTTCCTAGACGGGATGAAAGGCAGTTTTGAGGAAATTAAGAGACATAGGTAGAGTGGGAACCTATTCTGCGTCGTCTCCTCCGTCATAAGAACAGAAACTACTTGTGAAACAGCTCATTGACCTATAATTACTTGGTAGTACGGATGCACTATCTAGCTCGCCATACAGTTGGAGAGCTTCTTCCGACAGTTCAGCCAATTCAGTAGGTACAAGTCCTGTGGTACTGCGGTTGACAGGTTGTGCCACTTGGGGCATCAAGTTTTTCTTATCCATGAGAATTTTTTTCCATTTTTGGTTGTTCGTAAATGTCCCGTTGTCGAGCTACTGCTCAGTCGGTGGGTCTGACCGCTTCTTTCTGAAAGAAGACTGTATGTCAGCGGAGAATCAACACCCTGCGCTAAATTCACGGAAATCCCAAGGCGGCGAAAATACGTTCTGGATTCTTCTATGAATTCAGCAACTACGGCAGCTACGACCAGCTAACAAACGATGGCTTGACTCAGTGGCATCCGGCTTTTTTGCAATTGGGCAACAATTTAGAAGACTGCGCCCGGAAATACAGAGGATTTTGCAAGCGCTACAACCCAAAAAGTAAGCCAGCTAGAAAGTGTCATTGGGGAAATAATCTCCTAGCTGGTTTAGACCCCAAAGGGGGCAAGGGAGCAAGGGAGGAAGTAAAATCATCAACTTCTTCCCCTACCTCCCTGTCTCCCCCTCTCCCTATCCCGTCACGACGGTGCCAGGTATCGGAAACCCCCCTGGTGAGGGCAATTGCGGAACGATTCATCCGGACTAACCCAGGCTCCTAGACGGGATGAAAGGCAGTTTTGAGGGGAAAAAAGTTCGGGGTAGCCCAGGAACTTACTCCGCGTCGTCTCCGCCATAAGAACACGCACAGCAATTTGGCGTAGCATAACCACCGGAATAACCGTCACTATGCCCACATGCGGGTATTACTGATGCACTACTTGAGGCATCCTCTCCCCGTTGGGACAGGGCTTCTTCCGACAGTTCAGCCAGTACGTCCGGCAGTTGTCCGGTGGTGATGCGGTTGACAGGTTGTGCCGCTTGAGGCATCAAGTTTTTCTTATCCATGAGAGTTTTTTTCCTTTTGTAGTTTGTGTTTTTGTCCCGTTGTCGAGCTAATGCTCAGTCGGTGGGACTGACCGCCTCTTTCTGAAAGAAGACTGTATGTCAGCGGGGAATCAACACACTGCGCTACATTCACGGAAATCCCAAGGCTGCAAAAATACGTCCTGGATTCTTCTATGAGTTCAGCAACTACGGCAGCTACGACCAGCTAACCAACGATGGCTTAACCCAGTGGCATCCAGCATTCTTAACCCTTGGCAACAACTTGGAGGAATGCGCCCGGAAATACCGAGGATTTTGTAAGCAGTACAACCCGAAAAGTAAGCCAGTTAGAAAGTGTCATTGGGGGAATAAACTCTTAGCTGGTTTAGACCTCAAAGGGGGCAAGGGAGCAAGAGAGGAAGAAAAATCATCATCCTCTTCTTCCCCTGCTGAACCGTCTCCCCTCTCCCTATCCCCTCACGACGGTGCCAGGTATCGGAAACCCCCCAGGTGAGGGCAATTACGGAACGATTCATCCGGGCGAATCAGGCTCAACTGACAGGAGAAAAGGCAGTTTTGAGGAGAAAAGAAGTCCGACGTAGCGCAGAACTTATTCCGCGTCATCTCCGTCATAAGAACAATGACACGCGGTTCTCCCATATGGGGTACTATTCGGTAGTACAGATGCACTCTCTGAGGCCTCCTCCCCCAGTTGGGATAAAGCTTCTTCCGATAGTTCAGCCAGTTCAGCAGGCAATTGCCCAGTAGCGATCCGGTTGACAGGTTGTGCCACTTGGGGCATCAAGTTTTTCTTGTCCATGAGAGTTTTTCTCCATAGTGGGTTGTTCGTAAATGTCCCGTTGTCGAGCCATTGCTCAGTCGATGGGTCTGACCGCTTCTTTCTGAAAGAAGACTGTATGTGGGCGATTCGCTGTTGGTGTATCGAGAGGGGCGATTACCGACTGACTTGCGAAGCGCGATCGCACGCTGCATGACTGCGCCTACCGCCGCCCTGGAAGCTATTGCCAACTCTTGGGAATGAACTTTAAAGTCAATAATAACTACAACCTTTCGTTAGCAAGGATTTTGTAACCGCTACCAACCGAAAAGTAAGCCAGCCAGAAAGTGCCCTTGGGGAAATAAACTCCTAGCTGGCTTAAACCTCCAAGGAGGCAACGACGAAAAAGGAACTAGGAACTCTACTCCACCCTCTTCTCCCCCTGTCCTTTCCACATTCCTCGGCAGGTGCCAGGTATCCGAAACCCCCCGAAGTCAGGGCAGTTGCCGAGCAATTCCGGAGGGCGAATCAGGCTCCACTAAAGGAGAAAAGGCATTTTTGAGGAAATTAACAGATGCAGCTTGAGTGGGAACCTATTCTGCGTCTTCTCCGTCATAAGAGCACACCCAACTCCAACAAATCTGCCCGCCTAAATCACTATTAGCTGCTAAAGCTAGTACTGATGTACTGTCGTCACCGTCACCCTGCAGTTGCAAGGCTTCTTCGGAAAGTTCTGCTAGTTCGCCGGGCAGTTGTCCAGTGGTGAGCCGGTTTACGGGTTGTGCCTGCTGGGGCATCAAGTTTTTGTTGTCCATTTTTCTTTTCTCCTTTGCTGCTTTTTGTGGTTTTTTCTTCTGTTGTGGAAGAAGCTGGTTGTGTGTCATTTGTAGAGGGGTTGACGCACTAAAACTTTTTTAGCGGGAGAGACGATTTGGATGAAATAGGCG
This sequence comes from Microcoleus sp. Pol7_A1, assembly GCF_036701085.1. NCBI lineage: Bacteria > Bacillati > Cyanobacteriota > Cyanophyceae > Oscillatoriales > Microcoleaceae > Microcoleus > Microcoleus sp. Pol7_A1. The sequence goes on along the minus strand of NZ_JAUBQD010000090.1, from coordinate 5,730 downwards.
ATCACTGAACAGATTTAGTTGAGGGGCAATCGCACACTGGGTGACTGCGAATGACTCCCAGCAACTCCCCAACGCTGGGGTTCATCTAACAAATCGGGGTTCAACCACTTACCTCAAAAAGTCTAAGTCCCGTTAATATCCTCCGCCGTGCCCGCCGTGCCAGGTAACTGAATGCCCCGAAATCACAAGGATTGTACGTCAATTTATCGAGGCAAACTCCAGCGCCAAAAGAAGAGCGAAAAGAGTTTTGACATTTTTTAAGGGGAGTGGTAAAACCAGGATGATTACGGCGCGTCTTCTTCGCCGTCATAGGAACAATAATGGCCATTTAATGGCCAATCCCCACTCATGGGTAGTACCGCTCCACTCGAGGTAGACCCACCCAGAGATTCTTCCGACAATTCTGCAAGTACATCCGGCAGTTGTCCAGTAGTGATACGCTCAATGGGTTGAGCTTGCTGAGGCATCAAGTTTTTCTTGTCCATTTGAGTTTTCTCCTTTTTTCTGGTGGTTTCCTTCTTCAGTTGTGGAAGAAGCTGGTTGTGTGTCGCTTGTAGAGTGGTTGACGCACTAAAGCTTTTTTGGGGGAGGGAGGCGATTGGAATTTGTGGGCGATCGCACGCTGCGTGACTGCGCCTACCGAACTCTGGAAGCTATTGCAAACTCTTGGGAATGAACTTTAAAGGCAATGTAACTAGAAACAATACTTTAGTCAAGCAATTTCCTAATAAACAAGCCGCAATTTTTTTAGAAAAAGTAGGAAAATAACGAATTGTAAAGAATTTTATTTAATTTTTATGAAAAAGCAGGAGAATATCGCCTTTCATAGTAATATCTATAACTTGATTGCCCATAGTTGTTTAGCATTTTTTAAATAAATGCCCAAACTCAAACAAATCCCAGGAATACAACAACTATGGGCAAGCACTAAGGGCGACTCCACCATTTGCATTGCCGTCCTAGATGGGGTAGTTGACCAAAATCACCCTTGTTTTACAGGGGCAAACCTCACGCGACTGCCTACCCTAGTTGCAGGGGAAGCTAGCGCCGATGGTTCCATGTCCGCTCACGGCACCCACGTTGCCAGTATTATTTTTGGTCAACCTGGTTCTCCAGTGCAGGGCATTGCACCAAAATGTCGCGGTTTAATCGTTCCCGTCTTTGCAGATGAACGACTGAAGCTATCGCAACTCGACTTATCCCGCGCCATTGAACAAGCCATCAATGCTGGGGCGCACATCATTAATATAAGTGGCGGACAACTCACCGACTTTGGGGAAGCCGAAGGTTGGCTGGAAAAAGCCGTGCGTCTGTGCAATGAACGTAACGTTTTAATAGTTGCCGCTGCTGGAAATGATGGTTGCGAATGCTTGCACGTTCCTGCTGCCATGCCAACTGTGCTAGCAGTAGGTGCAATGGACGAACAAGGAAAACCCATCGACTTTAGTAACTGGGGAGAAACTTACCAAAACCAAGGCATCCTCGCTCCAGGAGAAAACATTTTAGGAGCCAAACCAGGAGGCGGAACAATCCAACTCAGTGGCACCAGCTTTGCTACTCCCATCGTCAGCGGAGTTGCGGCCTTACTTCTGAGTCTGCAACTGCAACGGGGAGAAAAACCCAATCCCCAAAAAGTCAGGACAGCCTTACTAGAGACTGCCATACCCTGTTCGCCAACCGAAATTGATGATACCCATCGCTGTTTAGTTGGCAAATTAAATATTGCTGGTGCTTTACAATACCTGATAGGAGAAACCGTGTCAGAAGAATTAGAAACAGTTTCCGCCTCTGGTTGTGGCTGTGGCAGCCCCCAAACCAGTGATGCCCTACCTAATAGCCAAATCCCAGAAGAAGTTTTGATAACCGAACCTGCCGAAGTTGTTGCTGCGACTCCCGCACCCATACCTACATTTAATCCACCCTCTTTTACAAGTTCCTCTACCCCAAGACAGGTTGCCATGTCAAATCGTGCCTCTAATTACGTTACTGCCAGCCAAGCCCCCAGCGAACTCGCCGATGCGAACTTGGTTTACGCTTTGGGAACCCTCGGTTATGATTTCGGTAGTGAAGCAAGGCGCGACTCCTTTAAGCAACTGATGCCAGGAGCTACAATGGACAACACAGCGCTCCCCGCCAACCCCTACGATGCGCGGCAGATGGTGGATTATTTAGCAGACACTCTTTCGGAAGCTAAAGCTTTAATTTGGACGCTGAACTTAGAATTAACTCCAATTTATGCCATTGAACCAGTAGGCGGTTTTGCTAGAGATGCCTATGCGGTATTGCAACAACTACTTGCCGGACAAATCCAACCAGAAGATAACGCAGAATACGTCGAACGAGTCAGCATCCCTGGCGTTTTACCCGGGCGCAGCGTCAAGCTATTTTCCGGACAAGTTGTTCCCGTAATTGAACTTTACAACATTCGCGGACTCTACGGCTGGAAAGTCAACAACTTAGTTAATGCCGCGATAAATACTGTACGAGCTACAGCCACAGACGCGCAAGAAGATGCCATCCGTCGCACCCTCAGCAGCTTCCTCAACCGGATTTATTATGACTTGCGGAACTTAGGCACCACATCTCAAGACAGAGCACTAAATTTTGCCGCTACCAACGCTTTTCAAGCTGCTTCCACATTTGCCCAAGCTGTAGCAGAAGGCATGGAACTCGATAGTATTACAGTAGAAAAAAGTCCCTTCTGCCGCCCCGATAGCGATGGTTGGGATGTGAAACTAAAATTTTTCGATCCAGAAAATAGTCGCCGTGCTAAGAGGGTATACCGCTTTACTATAGATGTAAGCGATCTCATTCCCGTTACCTTGGGCGATGTGCGTTCTTGGTCTACACCTTAATTGCACGATTAATGCTTCTTTTTGAATAGGTTGGGTTGTGCTGAGCTTCACCCAAAACTAAGTTTCAATAAGTATTTAGTTTTAGTTTTTTTAACCCAACCTACGGACTTGCATTCTGATTAGCTTAGAGAGGAAAAATGAGATTACCCAAACTTTCTCCCCCTGTCAAAAGACCCGATATTATCCATCCTTATCGGGCAGTAGATGTCATTCACGGAACAGTAGAAGATTTAGTCCGCATCCGCATGGATTTATTGTACGGAGCAAACTTTAACGACCCAGCAGCATTTGCCTACAGAAGTTATCAACAACTTAAGTCTTCCAGTGGATGTAGGTGTCTGTAATGTTCTGTATTAACAGTAGTAGTTAACAGAAAGTGGAGAATTACGTACTATGGCTAAAAATTCCGAGAAAAACCAGCCAAAAGAAGCAGCTACAGAGGGGCAGGAATCTCAAGCAAAAAATCCCTCAGAAGCAGCCAATAAACTTGAAGATGCCAAACAACATTTGTTAGCCACCGGACTTAAAAATAATGGCTTTTGGTGGCAGCAAATGCTCAAAAATCAAAAAGCTTCAGAAAAAGAACCAAAGCCATTCCGCCGGGGTCGGATTTGGTCTTAGCGAATAAGTGAGATTTTTCAGAAAGTTAAAAAAGACTTATTTAGAGAACAAAAAATCATGGCTGCAATCACTCGCCCTGAAAAAGAGGCTACCCTCGTCGATGTAGTAATTGTCATCGACACCAGCCCCTCAATGAAAGACAAAATTGACATTCTTAACCACGCCACAGAAGCTGGTATAAAAAAGGCTTCTTTTAGCTGTCCCTGCGATTTACGAATTGAGTGGTTTGGCATTGAAGGAACTTGGGACAATACCAACTTTCAGCAAATTTTACGGGAATATCTAGTTGCTACTTGCGGAGTCGATGAAACAGAAATACGAGGTCGCAAGCGCGGCGAGGTTCCCGCAAACGGCGCACAAGAAGACGGAGCGAGAGCTATCGAAGATATTTCCACTCACTTTAATTGGCGAGATGGTGCCACCCGTGCCATTTTTTATTTAGGTGATGAAGCATTAGAAGGTGGTGGCGATACCGAACAAGAGGATATCGCGGCAGCTAATCGCGCCATTGAAAAAGCCAGAAATGCCGGAGTTGTCGTCCATACTTATTTCGGAACATCTAAAAGCCAAGGACAAGACAAAACGGCGGCTGAGTACGTCCGCCTAGCACAAGAGACAGGCGGACACGGTTTTAGAAATCAAAATGCTATTGGTGGTTTTGCTGAGATTCTGAAAACGGTTATTTGCTCGACTAGAAATAGAGATACTACTCCTCAACTCGTTCCCGTTATCCCTGTTTACTTCGTGCAAGCGCAGCATTTAGTTGGTTTTTCAGCAACTAGCACCCAGTCAAGCACGAGTTCTACTCCTCAAAATAAGTCGGTTGACTTGGTGATAGTTATCGATACTAGCGTTTCAATGAAAGACGAAGCTGAAGGCCTGAGCAATGCCGCAGAAGCTGCTATAAAAAAGGCTAGTTCAAGCTGTCCGAGCGATTTGCGAGTTGAGTGGTTTGGGCTGGAAGGAACTTGGAAAAATACCAATTTCCAGCAAACTTTGCGGGCATATCTAATTAATAGTTGCGGAGTTGCTGAAACAGAAATAAGAGGTCGCAAGCGCGGCGAACTTCCTGGTGGCGGAGCGCAAGAGGACGGAGCTAGAGCGATTGAGGATATCTCGGCACACTTTAATTGGCGAGATGGTGCATCCCGTGCGATTTTTTATTTAAGTGACGAAGCTCTTGAAGGTGGTGACGATACCGAACAAGAGGATATCGAGGCAGCTAATCGAGCGATTGAAAAAGCCAAAAGTGCCGGGGCGATCGTCCATACTTATTTTGGCACCTCTAAGAGCAAGGGACGAGACAAAACAGCGGCTGAGTTCGCCCGTGTAGCAAAAGAGACGGGTGGACGGGCTTTTACTGACAAAGATGCTTTAGGAGGATTTGCGGAAATCCTTACCCAAATTATTTGTGTTTCCAGCGAAGCGAAAGTAGAGGAAACGGGTCAGTTAATTCCTGTGGTGCCATTATATTTCGCGGCAGTTTTTGGCGGGGCGCTTGTATCTCAATCAACGCAAATGACAACGGTTCAACCCACAAATCCAACTGCTTCAATAGCTAATACTGGGGGTTTATTTTCTTTGAATCCAGCTAATTTAGTTGCTGCCCCCCAAAGTAGTATCTCAACGACAGCAGTAAATATGCCAATCTACATGATGGCAGTCCAACCGACCAATAGCGAGAGCGATCACGCTACTTAACTGGAATACAGACAAAATTTCGGGGTTCAGATTTCGGGTTGGCTCTGTTAACCTGGCAAGTTTTTATAGCCCACATTCCGCACCCACAACTGTCACACATCAATAAAAAGGGGATTAAATAATAAATAGGAACTAATACTAATTCTTTAAGGGACATCCAAGAAATAAACTCTTCCAGTCCCCGGAGAGGATAAACTGAATTAGGCGTTGCACAATAGCAGTATGCTATCGATAACACGCCCGCAAGGAACAAACATATTTCAGCTAGTAATAGGCACAGTTTTATGCTTTAAGTAATAAATGACTAATCGAATTGATATGGCCAACATCAAGAGAGACTTAGAGAAACAAAGAGTTTTTCTATGTGTGCCAAATAATGCCTAAGCCTTGTATTTTCTCCTTCAACGCGGGTCATATAAGTTTTACTAACAATGTGGTCACTCTCGTCAATAAAGGGGTAAAGGCGAGATACGTGAAAGTGCGATTCGTTCTGGAGAAACCCATTTCTTGGGGGGATTCCAGGCTTTAGTAGAGTAACCCTTATGGGGCTGAG
>NZ_JAUBQD010000089.1:0-18896 GCF_036701085.1 Microcoleus sp. Pol7_A1 | reverse complement strand
TGCCAACAATAGCTCAAAACCTTTGCCCCACTTGTTTTGAGTATTTATACTTGTCGCAAAAGTGACACGCTCCCAAAGGGCTATGTGTTAGTCATGGAAGATTTTGGTGGCATTTCTCTTCAAGAATGGGCACTGAAAGCAAAAAATCGACTCTCTTTGAGGGAGTTTTTACAGATCGCGATCGCCCTCTGCAATACCTTAGATATACTGTATCGCGAACGCATCATTCATAAAGACATCAAACCCAGTAATATCCTCATCAATCCGGAAACGAAAGAAATCAAATTAATTGACTTTAGTATCTCATCATTGCTACCCCGAGAAACACAAACACTACTCAATCCCAATGGGTTAGAAGGGACACTGGCTTATATTTCTCCTGAACAAACAGGTCGAATGAATCGGGGAATTGACTATCGGACTGACTTTTATTCTTTAGGAATCACTTTCTACGAATTACTCACCGGAGAATTACCTTTTGACTCCAACGATCCAATGGAAATCGTCCATTGTCATATTGCCAAAGCATCGCAATTAGTCCATGAAATTAATTTAAAAATTCCTCCTGTTCTCTCAGAAATTGTTAATAAATTAATTGCCAAGAATGCTGAAAATAGATATCAAAGTGCGTTAGGAATAAAATATGATTTAGAAAATTGTTTAACTCAACTTCAAGAAAGTTGTCAGATTGAATACTTTGAAATTGGGCGACGGGATCTGTGCGATCGCTTTCTGATCCCCGACAAACTTTATGGACGAGAAGCGGAAATAGAAACCCTACTCCAAGCATTTGGACGAGTCGCCAATGGCGCATCTGAGCTAATGCTAGTAACAGGCTTTTCGGGGATTGGCAAAACAGCAATTGTCAATGAAGTGTATAAGCCCATCGTGCGATCGAAAGGCTACTTCATCAAAGGCAAATACGATCAGTTTCAACGCAACATCCCGTTTTCTGGATTAGTACAAGCATTCCGCGATTTGATGGGGCAACTGCTGAGTGAAAGCGATGCTCAGTTAGAACAGTGGAAAGCCAAAATTCTGTCTGCTTTGGGTGAAAATGGGCAAGTCTTGATCGATGTAATTCCCGAACTAGAAGAAATTATCGGCAAACAACCATCTGCGATCGAACTTGCTGCTAGTGCGGCACAAAATCGCTTCAATTTACTGTTTGTGAAATTCATTAAAGTGTTTGCCACGCCAGAGCATCCACTGGTGATGTTTTTGGACGATTTACAGTGGGCAGATTCAGCATCCCTCAGTTTGATGAAGTTGTTGATGAGTCAAGCAGAGGGGGGCTACCTATTCATTATTGGTGCTTACCGCGATAACGAAGTTTTTCCAGCCCATCCGCTGATGCTGGCGTTGGAGGAAATCGAAAAAACAAAGGCAATTGTCAACAAGATCGCGCTGACTCCGTTAAGTCAATCTGACGTGAATCTTATGATTGCAGACACTTTTAGTTGTGCGATCGAACTGGCACTGCCTTTAACAGAGTTAGTCTATCAAAAAGCCAAGGGCAATCCGTTTTTTACGACGCAATTTTTGAAGGCGTTGTATGAGGATGGGCTGATTACATTTGACTGGGAGATAAGTTCCTGGCAGTGTGATGTAGCGCAGGTGCGATCGCTAGCACTCACCGATGATGTAGTGGAATTCATGGCAGTACAGCTACAAAAGTTACCCACCGCAACGCAAAACATTTTAAAGCTAGCCGCTTGCATTGGCAACCAGTTTGATTTAGCAACACTAGCAATTGTTTGCGAACAGTCGGAAATAGAAACAGCGACAGTGTTGTGGAAAGCCTTGCAAGAAGGACTAATTTTACCCCAGAGCGAAATCTACAAGTTTTATCAAAACTTGGAACTCGACACTCAACATTCAACCCCCAACACCCAACAATGTTTCTATAAGTTTTTACACGATCGGATTCAGCAAGCAGCATACTGTTTGATTCCCGAACAGCAAAAGCAGATGACTCACTTAAAAATTGGTCGTCTCTTATTAGAAAATACCGCCTCTGAAAATCTCGAAGAGAAGATTTTTACCATCCTCAATCAGATTAATTATGGGGTGAATTTACTCCAAGAAGAATCTGAACGGGAATTGATTGCCCGACTCAACTTAAAGGCAGGTGAAAAAGCCAAGGCTGCTACTGCTTACGAAGCAGCACTCAAGTATTTAAATACAGGTAAGACGCTGTTATCGAGTGAGAGTTGGGAGACTAACTACGCACTGACACATCATCTCTATACAAGTATTTCGGAAGCTGAATATCTCAATTGCAACTACAAGCAAGCTGAAGAATTGATTGATATTACCCTCAAAAAATCAGCTTCAATCTTAGACCGCGTACCCGTGTATCGCGTTCAATTACAGTTGTATAATGTGCAATCTCAGTTTAATCAAGCCATCGAAGTTGGGCTGTCTTGTCTGCAAGAACTTAACGTAAGTTTAGAAGTAAATCCACCTCAAAAGCAGCAACTTGAAGTTGAGAAACTAAGCAATCTTCCTCTGATGGCCGATCCACAGAAGGAAGCAGCAATGGAGGTCTTAATTGCCTTAACTGCTCCAGCTTACGCGCAACGACCTGAATTACTGATGGAAATTATTAACACCTTGGTTTATCTCTCCATTCAATATGGTAATTCAAAGTATTCACCCTATGGTTATTGTCTTTATGGGATGCTCCTTTGTGCGAGCATGGAGGATATCGATCGGGGCTATCAATTGGGTCAAATGTCGTTAGATATATTAGAAAAACTGGGTGCTAAAGCATACACTGCTAAGGTTTGCAACATCTTTGGAAACTGCATCCGACACTGGAAAAAACCTGCGCGAGAAAATATAGATTTAGCAATTGGCGTGCAGGGATTTTCTAGTGGCTTAGAAACTGGAGATATAGAGAATGGGGGATATTCAATTATTCATCATTGCGTGAGTCTGTTGTTTCTGGGCGTGCATTTGCCAGAACTAGAGAAGAAAGTTGACGATTATTTACAAATCCTCACCCAACTCAAGCATCAATATGCGACAACGATTCTTCAGATCGGTCGCCTGACTATTTTGAACTTGCAGGAAAATGACTTTAGTAAGTTTGAATTGCCTGAATATTTTCAAGAGTCTGAACAATTAGAGTCTGACCTGATTGCCAATAAAAGTTTTACTCCTCTTTTTATTTTGTATGTCCTTAGAGGTTTGTTTTCGTACTCGATCGGTAAATATCAAGCAGCAATTAATTACCTGAAACTAGCAGGATCTTATCTTGGCAATGCACCGGGATTACTTGCTGTCAGCGAACATAACTTCTACTATTCACTTTCTTTGCTAGCTCAATATCGGGAATTGGAGGAAAATCAACAGATTGAATGCTTAAAAATAGTGGATGCTAACCAGCAAAAAATGAAGATTTGGGTTAATCATGCCCCTGAAAATTTTCTACATAAATATGAGCTAGTAGAAGCAAAAAAAGCCAGCAAGTTCAGTCAAACTTGGCAAGTGGCTGAGTCTTACGATCGCGCTATTGCTGGAGCCAAAACCAACGGCTATATCCAAGTAGAAGCACTCAGCAATGAGCTAGCAGCAAAATTCTACCTCGACTGGAACAAAGAAAAAGTTGCCGCAGCTTATATGCAGGAAGCCTACTATTGCTACGCTCGTTGGGGAGCGACAGCCAAAATTGTTGACTTAGAAAAACGCTATCCCCAACTGCTTGCTCCCATATTACAGCAAACCGTTCTACCTTGTCCACGAATGAAACTATTTTTAGATTATGGAGTGTCTCATCCACCAGTTCCGCTACTTCTAGCAGTAGCAATATCTCTGTGGCTTTAGATTTAGCTGCCATTATGAAAGCTTCTCAAACTCTTTCTGGTGAAATCGAATTGGAAAAACTGCTTTCATCGTTGCTGCATATCGTTATTGAAAATGCGGGAGCCGATAAGTGTGTATTAATGCTGAAAGAGTCAAATAATTTACTAATTCGAGCATTAGCAAGGCTAAGCTTAGATAAGAATCAGAATGCTAAAGTTGATTTTTCTTCAATGCTGACTAATCCACAGCCTGTTGAAGAGTCACAGAATGTACCTATTGGCTTAATTAATACTGTCAAACGCAGCTTAAAACCTGCGGTGATTTTTAATGCCACATTGTATCCGCAATTAATTAATGACTCTTACATTCAGCAACACAAACCTAAGAGTATCTTGTGCAGCCCGATTTTGCATCAAGGCAAGTTAATCGGCATTTTATATCTAGAAAATAACTTAGTCACTGGAGCTTTTACTAGCGATCGCGTCGAACTGCTCAATCTGTTATGCGCTCAAGCGGAAATTTCCCTGGAAAATGCCCGACTTTATCAGCAGTCGCAAACCTATGCCCAACAGCTAGAGCAGTCATTCGCTAAATTGAGTGAGAGTAACTCTCGCTTTGAGAAACTTGTAGATAATGTTCCTGGTGTTGTTTATCAAGCCTGCTGGACTCCCGATCGAAGCAGATATCTGACCTACATCAGTGCTGAGTGTTACGACTTGTTGGAAGCCACGCCAGAACAGGCGATCGCCAATGTGCACTTTTTCACGGAGATGGTACATCCAAATGATGCTGCCAGTTACGAGCAGTCGCTTCTCGACTCAATACAAACATTGACTCCTTTGGAGTGGTCAGGACGAATTATTACACCATCAGGGATTGTCAAATGGATTCACGCTGAAGCTCGAGTTGAACAACACGCGGATGGAACTGTGGTTTGGGATGGATTATTGTTGGATATTAGCGATCGCAAACGTGCCGAAGCCGGCATTATCCAAAAATCTCAAGAATTAGAACAAGCCTTACATGACTTGCAGCAAACCCAATTGCAAATGATTCAAAGCGAAAAGATGTCAGCATTGGGAAACTTAGTTGCTGGCGTTGCCCATGAAATTAATAACCCCATAGGTTTTATTTCCGGCAATTTATATGAAGCCAAATCCACCGTTCAAGACTTAACAGAACATCTAGATTTGTATCGCAGCCAAGCATCTGCTGCCAACATTGCCGATCATGCGGTCGAGATTGATTTAGATTATCTGATCGAAGACTTGCCCAACATGATTGACTCGATGCAATCGGGCTGCGATCGCATCAAAGGTATCAGCACTAGCCTTCGCACGTTTTCTAGAGCTGACAAAGACTACAAAGTTGCTTTTAACATCCACGAGGGCATCGACAGCACAATTTTAATTCTTAAATATCGATTGAAAGCTTCGGATGAGCGGCCTGCCATTGAAGTAGTGACAGACTACGGCAATATTCCGGCGATTGAATGTTTCCCCGGACAACTTAACCAGGTATTTATTAACATTCTCGCCAATGCGATCGATGCGTTGGATGAATCAAATACTGGTCGAAGTTTTGCAGAAATCAAGGCTAATCCCAACCGCATTACCATTCAAACCTCCTTAGTTGATAACCGCGTGAAAATTATTATTGCTGATAATGGTTGGGGGATGAATGAATCAGTAAAACAAAAAATATTCGATCACTTATTTACTACGAAAGCAGTGGGGAAAGGGACAGGTTTGGGATTGGCGATCGCTCGTCAAATTGTGGTTGAGAAACACGGCGGTACAATCGAGGTAAATTCTGTATTGGGAGAAGGAACGGAGTTTACAATTTTGTTGCCAGTGAAAGGATAAGACTATCTTGATAGATAAATTTTTTAAAATAAAAAATAAGAGCGGTAGAGTCTGTCTCTTGGGGATCTCGTAGTTCTATTTTCCTCAGACCAAACAAATAAAATGTATAATTAGCTACAATAGTCAATGTCTGAGAAGGAGTAATCCAGATGAGTGCAGCAGTGGATTTGACAAACCGAGTTTCCGGATATCATCTGGTTGAGCAATTATACTGCGGTTCGAGAACCCTAGTTTATCGAGCCATCCGAGAAACAGACCAGCTTCCTGTTGTGATTAAACTATTAAATCGAGACTATCCCAGCTTCAGCGAACTGCTGCAATTCCGCAACCAATATACGATCGCCAAAAACCTACGTCTGCCTGGAGTCGTTGAACCCTACAATTTGGAGTCCTATCGCCACAGCTATGCTATAGTAATGGAGGATTTTGGCGGCATTTCTCTGCGCGACTACGCCCAAGAGCGATCGCTGACTCTGGCAGAAATCTTAGAAATTGCCATTCAAATAACTGACATTCTCAATGAACTGTATAGGCATCGAGTCATCCACAAAGATATTAAGCCAGCGAACGTCCTAATACATCCGGAAACTAAACAAGTCAAACTGATTGACTTTAGCATCGCCTCCCTACTTCCGAGAGAAACTCAAGAAATTCACAATCCCAACGTTTTAGAAGGAACCCTAGCCTATATTTCTCCCGAACAAACCGGAAGAATGAACCGAGGCATCGACTACCGCACCGACTTTTATTCTCTGGGGGCCACCTTTTACGAACTGCTGACAGGAAAACTGCCATTTGAATGTGACGACCCGATGGAGTTGATTCACTGCCATATTGCCAAACAACCTCCTTCAATAAACAGCAAAGAAATTCCGCAGGTGCTTTCAGATATGGTGATGAAGCTGATGGCAAAGAATGCTGAAAAGCGCTATCAAAGTGCCTTGGGTTTGAAGCATGACTTAGAAAAGTGTTTGCAGCAGTGCCAAGAAACTGGAAACATTGAAACTTTTGAGTTAGGAACGCGGGATGTATGCGATCGCTTCTTGATTCCTGAAAAGCTTTATGGTCGAGAAACCGAAGTACAAACCCTGTTGAATGCCTTCGATCGCGTGGCAAATGGCACCTCAGAATTAATGCTAGTCGCTGGGTTCTCCGGAATTGGAAAAACGGCTGTAGTCAACGAGGTACATAAACCGATTGTCCGGCAGCGCGGCTATTTCATCAAAGGAAAATTCGACCAGTTTAACCGCAACATTCCCTTCTCGGCATTTGTCCAGGCATTCCGCGATTTTATGGCACAATTACTCAGTGAAAGTGATGCCAAAGTCAAAGAATGGAAAACTCAAATTCTCGAAGCGCTCGGTGACAACGGACAAGTCATTATTGAAGTCATTCCCGAACTCGAACGGATTATTGGATCGCAACCCCCAGCCCCAGAATTATCAGGGATTGCTGCTCAAAATCTCTTTAATTTGCTCTTCCACAAATTCATTGCTGTCTTCACCAAAAAAGAGCATCCCTTAGTGATGTTTCTGGATGACTTACAATGGGCGGATTCGGCATCGCTGAAGTTAATGCAATTGCTCGTCAATGAGTCGCAATTGGGTTATCTGTTGCTGCTGGGAGCCTATCGGGATAATGAAGTATCACCAGGCCATCCCCTGATGTTGACCCTAGATGAAGTGAGGAAGGCAGGAACCACACTCAACACTATTACATTAGCACCGCTGGGCCAAATCAGTTTAAATCAATTGGTAGCGGATACGCTAGTTTGTTATCCTAAGTTGGCACAACCGCTGACAGAATTGGTATATCAAAAAACAAAAGGAAACCCATTTTTTGCGACGCAGTTTCTCAAAGCCTTGCATCAGGATAAATTGATTATTTTTGAAATCCAATCGGGACATTGGCAGTGCGATATTAGCAAAGTTAGAGAGGCAGCGCTCACTGATGATGTGGTGCTATTTATGGCGCAGCAGTTGCAAAAAATGCCAGCAACAACTCAGTCAGTTTTAAAATTAGCCGCTTGCATTGGCAACCAGTTCGAGCTGGCAACATTGGCAATTGTTTCAGAGAGTTCGGAGACGGAAACCGCAACCGCATTGTGGAAAGCTTTACAGGAAGAACTGATTGTTCCCCAAAGTGAAGTTTATAAATTTTATGTAGGCGCAGAACAGGCGATTTCTGAAGCGACTTCTCAAACAGTTTCCTATAGATTCTTACACGATCGCGTCCAGCAAGCCGCTTATTCTTTGATTCCGGAAGAAGAACGCGCGATCGCCCATTATCAAATTGGGCAATTACTCCTACAACAAATTTCAGCAGAAGCCAGAGAAGAACGCATTTTTGAATTAGTCAATCAGTTAAATTATGGAACCACACTTGTTGTTGAACAAACCGAACGAGACGACTTAGGCAAACTCAACCTCACAGCTTGCCGCAAAGCCAGAGCCGCCACCGCTTATCAAGCAGCACGCGAGTATGCCACAGTCGGACTGACATTATTAGGATTTGAAGCTTGGCAGCGACAATATGAAATGACGTTATCCCTGCACGAATTAGCTGCCGAGATTGCCTGGTTGTGTGGTGATTTTGAGGGAATGGAGCGAAGGATTGAAGCGACGCTGCACCATGCTAAAACTCCCTTAGATCGGATGCAAATTTATCAAATAAAAATTCAGTCATTGAACTCCCGCAATGAATTTTTAGCGGCACTCTCGACAGGTAAATATGTCCTTCAATTGCTAGGAGTCAGCCTGCCTGATAGCCCAACGACCGAGGAGATTCAGCAGGCGAGACAGGAAATCAACGCATCACTCGGCGATCGCTCGATTGAGGAGTTGATTCATCTGCCGAAGATGAGGGATGCTCAAAAGCTTGCCATTATGCAGATTGCTGATAGCATTCTGCCTTCGTGTTACCTGACAGGTTCGCCGCTTTATCCCTTAGTAGTTGCACTACAGGTCAAGCTTTCAATTCAATTTGGTAATAGTCTCTTTTCTCCGATTAGCTATGTTAGCTACGCATTCCTACTCAATATGCTGTGGCAAGAGATAACACAGGTGCAGCAGTTTGGGCAATTAGCTTATCGCCTGGCATCAGAGCCAGAGGCCAAAAATATCCGAGCTGCAACTTTTAATGTATTTGCGGGATACGTTCATCACTGCGTGGCTCATGTGAGAGAAACGCTACCGATTTTTCAGGATGGCTATCAAGCGGGATTGGAAACGGGCGATCTGGAATTCATTGTCTACACTGTACAAATGTTTTCCTTGAATTCCTTGTGGTCAGGGAAACCGCTCAACGAACTCGAACCCCAAATTCGCGCCTACCACCAGCATTTGCGCGACCTCAACATCATCACTACAGCCAAGCATTATTTAATTTACTGGGAGACAGCTCTGATCCTTCTGGGGCGATCGGAGGATGAGGTTCCTTTACGCAAAGATTCTTATGAGGAAGAATTGGTTTCTCAGGTGCAAGCATCCAACGATATGTTTCGGTTGTGTATCTTTTACCACCACAGATTCGTATTGAACTTCTGGCTGGGAGACATTGTTAAGGCACAAAAGGATGCGGATCGAGCCAGACAACACCTGACAAGATGTATGGGAACAATTCTCGAACCTGTCTTTTACTTCTACGATTCTCTAACGGCGCTTGCCATACAGCCTGAATCAACTGCACAGTCGGACGATCGACTGCATCAAGTGCAAGAAAATCAAGGTAAGTTACAGCAATGGGCCTCTCATGCCCCGATGAATCACTTGCACAAGTGGCAACTGGTGGAAGCCGAACGTTACCGCGTTCTCGCTCAATACAAAGAGGCAATTGAGTGCTACGACTTTGCAGTTAAAGGAGCCAAAGAAAACGAATATCTCCAAGAAGAAGCGTTAGCCAACGAACTCGCAGCAAAATTCTACTGGGAATGGGGAAAAGAAAAAGTCGCCGCCAGCTATATGCAGGAGGCGTATTACTGTTATGCCCGTTGGGGTGCACTCGCCAAGGTTCAAGACTTAGAAAAAAGGTTTCCCCAATTACTTTATCCCATCCTGAATCAGCCCAAACTTCGCTTTAATCCTCTAGAGACGCTAGCAACGATTAGCCACTCTTCGCAGACTTCCAGCAATAGCAGCACGAGTATTTCCGAGGCACTTGATTTCGCATCTATTGTGCAAGCTGCTCAAGCTTTATCCAGTAAAATTCAGCTTGATGAATTGTTCGGTAGCCTCAACCAAATTATTTTAAAAACTTCAGGGGCAGAAACTTGTGCTTTGCTACTCCCCGATCGGGATGAATGGCAAATTCGGGCAATAACTCACATTAATCCAGATAACGAGTTACCCACAACCCTACTCCAAACCCAACCTCTGGATAACTCTGTGGGGATGCCGCTTAAGCTGATTTATTATGTCAAAAATACCCTGCAAACTGTCGTTATTGAAGGCGGGAAAACCGATATTCCGGGTTTAATGAATGACTGTACGCTCCAGTATCAGTCTCAGAGTATGCTGTGTACTCCGATTCTCGATCGCGGGAACTTAGTTGCGATACTTTATCTGGAACATCGCTCGACCAAAGGAGTGTTTACGAGCGATCGCCTCCTCGTCCTCAACTTCCTCTGCACCCAGGCTGCCATTTCCCTAGAAAATGCGCGACTGTATCAGCAAGCGCAGGATTATGCCTACCAGGTTGAACAATCTCAACTGCAATTAGTACAGAGCGAAAAAATGTCGGCTTTGGGCAATTTAGTAGCCGGGGTAGCCCATGAAATTAATAATCCAGTCGGTTTTATTTCTGGGAATATCCATGAAGCGATCGCTGCCGTCAAAGATCTTACAGAATACTTGCAGCTCTATCAAGAAAAATTTCCCAGTCCGGGCGAGGAGATTGAAGAAAAAGCTGAAGATATCGATATCGAATATCTCTTAGAAGATTTACCCAAAATGTTGAATTCGATGCAAGTCGGGTGCGATCGCATCCAAGGTATCAGCACCAGTCTTCGTACCTTCTCCCGAGCCGACAAAGATTACAAAGTTCCTTTTAATATTCATGAGGGAATTGACAGTACACTTTTGATTCTCAAACATCGATTGAAATCCAACGAACAGCGTCCCGCTATTGAAGTTGTGAAAGAGTACGGGAACCTGCCACCAGTTGATTGCTTCCCCGGACAATTAAATCAGGTGTTTATGAATATCTTTGCCAATGCCATTGATGCACTGGAAGAATCAAATCGAGAACGGAGTTTAGAGAAGATTAAAGCTCAAGCCAATTGCCTTACGATTCGGACAGAAATGAAGTCTTCTGAGTGGGTGACGATTCGTATTTCTGACAACGGGTCAGGGATATCAGATGAGATAAAAGGTCATATTTTTGACCACTTATTTACAACTAAAGGTGTGGGTAAAGGCACGGGATTGGGTTTGGCGATCGCACGGCAGATTGTGGTTGAGAAACACGGCGGTACAATTGAGGTAAATTCTGTATTAGGAGAAGGGACGGAGTTTACGATCTCATTGCCTACAAACGGATGAAGTTAATTATGCGATAGTCGCCTTTAACCCTTACAAATAGAGCCGCACATTAATTGTTAGCAGTCAATATTTGAGATTAGGAGAGCCAAAATGAATGCAAGTATAGATTTAACCAGATCAATTGCCGGATACCGTCTAATCGAGCAACTGTACAGTGGTTCTAAAACCGTGGTTTATCGAGCCATTCGAGAAATCGATCGGCTTCCAGTTGTCATTAAACTATTAAATAGAGACTATCCCAGTTTCAGCGAACTGCTGCAATTCCGCAACCAGTATACCATCGCCAAAAATCTACGTCTGCCGGGAGTCGTTGAACCTTACAGTCTGGAATCCTACCGCAACAGCTATGGGCTAGTGATGGAGGATTTTGGCGGCATTTCTCTACGGCAATACGCCCAAGATCGATGCCGAAGACGGCTCGGTGAAGCACCTAAGCGGGCTTTAGCAGAAATATTGGCGATCGCCATTCAAATAACTGACATCCTTGACGGACTGTATAGGCATCGAGTCATCCACAAAGATATTAAGCCAGCGAACGTGCTAATACATCCAGAAACTAAACAAGTCAAACTGATTGACTTTAGCATCGCCTCCCTACTTCCGAGAGAAACTCAAGAAATTCACAATCCCAACGTTTTAGAAGGAACCCTAGCCTATATTTCTCCCGAACAAACCGGAAGAATGAACCGAGGCATCGACTACCGCACCGACTTTTATTCTCTGGGGGCCACCTTTTACGAACTGCTGACAGGAAAACTGCCATTTGAATGTGACGACCCGATGGAGTTGATTCACTGCCATATTGCCAAACAACCTCCTTCAATAAATAGCGAAGAAATTCCGCAGGTGGTTTCGGATATGGTGATGAAGCTGATGGCAAAAAATGCCGAAAAGCGCTATCAAAGTGCCTTGGGATTGAAACATGACTTAGAAAGGTGTTTGCAGCAGTGCCAAGAAACTGGAAACATTGAAACTTTTGAGTTAGGAACGCGGGATGTATGCGATCGCTTCATCATCCCCGACAAACTCTACGGACGAGAAAGCGAAGTAGGAACGCTCATACAAGCCTTTGAAAGAGTCAGCGAAGGTGCAGCAGAAATGATGCTCGTTGCGGGTTCTTCAGGGATTGGAAAAACCGCAGTGGTCAACGAAGTTCATAAACCAATTGTGCGGCAACGGGGTTATTTTCTTAAAGGGAAATATGACCAATTTCAGCGCAACATTCCCTTTTCGGCATTTGTGCAAGCATTCCGCGATTTAATGGGGCAATTACTAGCAGAATCAGATGGGCAATTAGAAACATGGAAAAGCCAGATATTAACCGCAGTAGCAGACAACGGACAAGTCTTAATTGACGTAATTCCTGAGTTAGAAAATATTATCGGTAAACAGCCACCCACCCTTGAATTATCAGGAACAGCCGCCCAAAATCGCTTTAATCTCCTGTTTCAAAAATTTGTGCAAGTCTTTACCAGTAAAGAACATCCGTTAGTCATGTTTTTAGATGACTTGCAATGGGCAGACTCCGCATCACTGAACTTGCTTAACTTATTGATGCAAGATGCAGGGTATCTCTTAATATTAGGTGCGTATCGAGATCGTGAAGTCTCCCCCGTACATCCATTTATTTTAACAGTGGATGAAATTGTCAAAACAGGGGCAACGGTGAATACAATTACTTTACCGCCGTTAAGGGAACCTGATATGAATCAGTTAGTGGCAGATACACTGAATTGTGAATCATCTCTAGCCCAGCCTTTAACAAAATTGGTCTATCAAAAAACTCAAGGTAATCCTTTTTTTGCGACCCAGTTTCTCAAAGCATTACATGATGACAAGTTAATTAGCTTTGATTGCGAGATTCAATATTGGCAATGCGATATTGCCCAAGTGAAGGCATTAGCAATTACTGATGATGTCGTTGAATTCATGGCATTGCAATTACAGAAATTGCCCAGAGAAACTCAGGAGAGTCTCACACTAGCGGCTTGTATTGGGGCGCAGTTTGATTTGAATACCTTAGCAATTGTCAGTGAGAAATCACCAGACAGTAGTGCAACAGCTTTATGGAAAGCCTTGCAGGAAGGTTTGGTAATTCCTACTACCAAAATCTATAAGTTCTATACCCAATCTGATAGTGAGGAAGTTTTCAATGATTCCGCTAATCCGACTTATCGATTTTTACACGATCGCGTCCAACAAGCGGCTTATTCATTGATTCCTGACGAGGAAAAACAGCAGACCCATTACCATATTGGGCAACTGCTCCAACAAAACTTATCAGAGATAGAAAAAGAGGAAAAGCTGTTTGATATTGTCGGGCATTTGAATTTAGGAATTGAGTTCATGACTCAAGCAGAGGAACGGGAAGTCTTAGCCAGATTGAACTTAGCAGCCGGACAGAAAGCCAGAAATTCTACAGCTTATGCAGGCGCCAGAAGTTTTGTGAAAACAGGGCTGGAGTTACTCACAGAAAACTGTTGGCAAACTCAGTATGAATTAACCCTGAATCTTTATGTGGCTGCGGCTGAAACGGCATACTTAAATGCCGATTTTAATGGCATGGAAGAAATGGCAGCCCAGGTTTTGCGATCGGCCAAAACAATACTAGATAAAGTCAAAATATTTGAGATTCAAATCAACGCACTGACAACTCAGAGTCAGATGTTAGAAGCGATCGCGATCGGCACCAATGCCCTAGCACAATTGGGGATTGAACTCCCCTATGAAACTGACGAAGCATTGACACGCATTGCATTACAAAATCTTGCCAACCAACTGGAGGGCAAACAGATTGAGGAACTGGTTAACCTTCCCGTGATGAGCGATCCTCGGACAATCGCGGCGATGCAATTGTTAGGCATCTTGTTTCCGGCTATTTTTATGGGAAATCCTGCCTTACAGCCTCTGCTTTGTGCCACAATGGTCAGTATATCACTTCAATTTGGCAATGCACCAGCATCAACAATAGGGTATGTGGGTTATGGCATTGTGCTGTCTGGTTTTTTCGGAGAAGTAGAAAAAGGTTATAGCTTTGGGCGAGTAGCACTGAGCTTACTCAATCAGTTGAATTGGCCAGAATTTAAATGTATCACTTTACTTTGGTTTGGCTGTTTTATTCAGCATCGTCAAGAACCACTGAGGGCAGCAATCCCAACGGCGAAAGAAGGCTATTTAGTCGGAATGGAAACAGGTGATTTTCTCAATGCTGGATACTGCGTCAGTAGTTATTTATATAATAATTTTTTTTCGGGAGTAGAGCTTGATGATTGGCACGCAGAAATAGAAAATTACTGTGTTGTCTTAACCACTGTGAAGCAATATTCTCCTATGTTTTACGTGAAGATGACACAACAGACGGTGCGGAACTTGAGGGAAATTGTCAATCAACCGGATTTGTTAATCGGTCAGGCTTATGATGAAACCGTGATGTTTCCTGAGCATAATCAGAATAGTGAGCTTACTGCACTAGCTCTTGCCTATAACTACAAACTAATGCTTGCCTATCTCTTTGGCAACTACACCAACGCCCTAGACTACATTTCCCAAGCAAGCCTCTATTTGAGGGTAGCGGCAGCAATGATTCATACTCCGGTTTTCCATTTCTATGCCGGGTTAACCTACTTGGCACTCTGCTCTACGCAGTCAGAAATTGAGCAAGCGAACACTCTCGCTTTGGCAGAAACCCATCAAACCACTCTGGCTGAATGGGCAAACCAGGCCCCGATGAATCACCAACATAAAGTTGACTTAGTAGAAGCAGAAAAATGCCGGGTTTTAGGCAAGAATTATGAAGCTGGAGATTGGTACGATCGCGCCATTTCAGAAGCAAAAGAAAATGGTTATATCCAAGAAGAAGGTTTAGCCAACGAACTAGCTGCCAAATTCTACTTAGATTGGGGAAAAGAAAAAGTTGCACAATCTTACATGATTGAGGCTTATTACTGTTATTCCCGTTGGGATGCAAAGGCTAAAGTAGCTTATTTAGAACAACACTATCCACAACTACTGAAAGCTATTCTCAAACCTGCTAACTTTGTCATCACATCTGGGACAACCATCAACCCGACGTGGATGGGAAGCCTAACTAGCGTCAGTAGTAGCGAGAATTTATGGTTAGATTTTCCAGCAGTAATGATGGCAGCACAAGCCATTTCACAAGAAATTGAATTAGAGAAACTGTTAGCCACTTTGATGCAGATTACGCTTGCGAATGGGGGAGCACAAATCGGTTGTTTAGTGCTGCGCCAAGACCGACAATGGTTAGTCGCCGCTCAAGCCACACAAAAGCAGACAAAAATATTAGAAATTCCTCTGGAACAATATCAGGAAATTCCTCAGAGTTTGATTTATGCGGTGGCACGAACTCAAGCGACGGCTGTTTTTGACAACTTAAGTACAGCCGACGAATTTGCAGGCGATCGCTATATCATCGCTCATCAACCTAAATCAGTTTTATGTACTCCAATTATTCGGCAAGGAAAACTCGTCGGTATTGTGTACTTAGAAAATAACTTAACAGTGGGAGCATTTACTAATGATCGAGTAGAAATTATCCAGATACTCGCAGCTCAAGCGGCGAGTTCTATTGATAATGCTCGTTTATATAAACAAATAGAGAAATATTCCCAAAGCTTAGAAGCAGAAGTAGCGCAAAAAACGGAAGATTTAAGCCAAAAAGCTTTTGATTTAGAGCAAGCATTTAAAAACTTACAACAAACCCAAGCACAATTAATTCAGAGCGAAAAAATGTCATCTCTGGGTCAACTGGTAGCTGGGATTGCTCACGAAATCAACAATCCAGTAACATTTATTCGTAGTAATGTTGCACATATAGAGGATTATGTCAAAGATTTGCTTATTTTACTTAATATTTATCAACAAGAGTATCCTGAACCCAGTAAAGTAATTCAAGCGAAAATAGAAGAAATGGATTTAGAATTTATCTGGGAAGATTTAATTAAAATTCTGGAATCTATGAAAGTAGGGAGCGATCGCATTAGCCAAATTATCCTGAGTTTGCGTAACTTTTCCCGCTTAGATGAAGCCGACATGAAAGCAGTAGATTTACATACCGGAATTGAAAGCACTTTGCTAATTTTACAAACTCGCTTAAGACTGAGCGATGGCAAATCAGAAATACAAGTTATTAAAGAGTATGGAAATCTGCCCAATGTAATTTGTTATGCTAGTGAGATAAATCAAGTATTTCTGAGCATTATCAGTAACGCTATTGATGCTGTTCAATCAATTAATAAAACCAATAAAAACCCTGCAATCAGGATTCAGACTGAATTCATTGAAAAAGACAGGGTTAGAATTAAAATCACTGATAATGGTGCCGGTATCCCAGCGAATATTCAATCCCGAATATTCGATCCATTTTTTACCACTAAACCAGTGGGTAGCGGTACAGGTTTGGGTTTATCTGTTAGCTATGGTATTGTCAAAAAACATGGCGGTAAATTAACCTGTAATTCTAGAGTTGGAGATGGTACAGAGTTAGCGATCGAGATTCCCATCAGCTATATTAGAGCCTAAAGAATCATCTTACTGCTACGCCCGTTGAGAGGTAAAACAAAAGATATGCGATCGTTTATTTACAACTAAAGGTGTGGCTAAAGGCACGGGATTCGGTTTGGCGATCGCACGGCAGATTGTGGTTGATAAACACGGCGGTGTGCTAGAAGTGAGATCGACTTTAGATCGCGGTACAGAATTTACAATTTCACTTCTATGTCGATCGTTAGCGGGGTGTTTTTCTACTCCCGGGGAGGTTATAATTCAATACGGTTCAGTTAAGGCTCAAACCGTTGTAAACTACTAGGTATTGTATCCAAAAAGGGAAAGCAAGTTAGCGTGCATCTCAAAGAATTCTCATTAGTATTTCCCAAAATCCCAAATACGGAGATATTCAAAGCAATAGAAATGGCGATTCGGGCCACTGCAATCGAACCGGCGATTACTAAAACGAAGGTTGAAGAGAAACGTCATCGCGCCTGCGCCAGCACAACTGGTAGTGTGTCTGGTAATTGCCATGAGTCTGTGGTCGAAAGATTCAATGCGGAATGTACTAAAAAATTTGATTTATGGTCTTAATGAAGGATGGAGAAAAATTGGTAAACCTTGGCAATTTTTATGTGTATTTCGGCAATTACTCAAGCCAGACAAAGATTAGAAGCAGGCGTGGTGAGACAGTTGTTTCATTCTGCAAGTGCGACCAATGGCGACAGTTGAAACAGTAGGAGCTTTTATCAACCAACTCTGAGTCGTAGTGATAGACGGAACCTGCTTAGATATCCCCTCTGGGTGATGAAAATTCCCGGGTTTTTGGTCCTCCGGGAAGTCGTCCAGGTACAAGAGCAGCGTTTCCTTGCATCTAGATTAGTTATTTTATTAGAGGCATGAACACATTTAATATTTGATGCCTTAATGTGTCCATATACAGCGGATTCCAGGTTTATGAAGTACAGTAGCAGCAGCTTGTAAACCAGTTTTTAAAGTGCTTAATATTAACCAAATCAAGTGCCGTAGCTCTGGGGGGGTGACAAGATGGATGGCTAAGAGCTAGACTGAATCTGACTTATAGCTCTCATCCCCTGTTGGTAAAAGTAGCGCTTAGTCGGGGTTAAAGTCATTAACTCTTGAACTGCGTCGGCATATTTTTCCAGGTATGTTAGCCATTGGTGGCTATCTAAACCACTGCCAAAGGTACTCCGTCTTGCATATTTTGTTTGTGACTCTTGAGGGCGAACAATGTACTTTTTGACCGATTTCATTTTGAGATTTGTTCCTTGCATGATGGCACTACTTTAGGTGAGTGCTATTAATAAAATGAGGGTCATCAACCGCTGACCTTTTAAGCCTGTTCCCTCTAAATAATAGCCTCCGCTTTTGTAATCTCGGAACATTTCTTCAATTCCCATCCGCTTCTGATAGGCAGCGATCGCCATCTTAAGTGAACCCAAATTTGTGAGAATAAACCAACCCTCCTTAACCGACACACCTCGATATTCCCTCTTCCACTTACAAGCAACATCAAAGCCCTTAATTGGTTGAGTTTTTCGGACTTTGATCCCTGAGAAATAGAGAGAAATTCCTGGAACCAATCCTACCTCTTTCAATGGTTGCCAAATCTCAGGTTCGGTTTAGATACAGAGAGAGCATTTCAATCTCAAACAAAAATGTAGACGTTTCTCCCTCAGCCAGTTAGCCAGCTCGACGCCTGCAAAATTCCCGGTCTCCCAGCACTACTACTTGATAATCTTTTAACAGTGGTAAAATTTCTGCAATCGCATTCATTTGCTCAGTTATATTGCTGCTTCCTAGCTTTGGTAACAGCGACCAGGATAAAGGGATAGCTCTTTTCTCCCACACCAGGCTGACCATGAGTATATTGATCTTGCCCCACTGAGTGCGATCGATCGCAATTGATAAAGTCTGACCCACTTGGCAATAGGTAGTTAACCAATAAGTAACGATGGGATACCAAATCTGACTGATTGTTAATTGAGGTAAACTCAAGAACCTTTATAATTTCCGACGCCGACTTTCGGTAGTAATTGGACAGGGAAACACAGATGCTAATCGCTCTAACTTCACTTGCCTTTGAGATTGCAGCAGAGCGAGCAAGATGCCTAATACTAAAAACTGAGCACGAGTTAAGTGTTGTTGGAGATGCGTC
>NZ_JAUBQD010000159.1:0-1526 GCF_036701085.1 Microcoleus sp. Pol7_A1 | reverse complement strand
CGCATTCCCCCGCCTACTTGACAGGGAACGTCTACGGATCGGACGATCGCTTCAATGGCTGCTTGGTTGACTGGATGCCCTGCTTTGGCGCCGTCGACATTTGTTTCTAAATGAGTCGATCGCCCAGACTCAAATTCCCTCAATCAAACGATTTTCTCGCTAGAAAGTATTCCACTAGCAGGAGGCACTACCGTATCGCCAAAAGCAATCCGCAGAAAAGGCGGAGCCAAAAAAGTCGTCAGAATCACCATGATAATAATCGAGACTTCTAACGGTTTATCCAAAACCCCACTCGCGGAACCGATGCCGGCAAACACTAAGCCGACTTCGCCCCGAGGAATCATCCCCACTCCGATCGCCAATCGATTGATTCCCGGCTGACCAAACACCACCCAACCTGTTACGATCTTGCCCAAAATAGCAACCACTATCAAAAATACGGCAATCAAAAGTCCCGCCCGATTATCCGGCACTGTTGGGTTCAAAACCCCCAAATCGGCTCGTGATCCCACCGTCACAAAGAAGATGGGTACAAATAAATCGGCGATGGGTTTCACCATTTCATCCAAATCCAGGCGGGCATCGCTTTCATCCAACACCAAACCAGCCGCAAACGCACCCAAAATTGCTTCGAGATGAATTGCATTGCCCAAAAAAGCCATGAAGTAGGCAAAAATAAATGCCGGGATGATAATATTGCCGCGAGTTTTGAGTTGAACCACCACCGCCGAGAAGGTTTTGTCGAAGACACCGCCCAACAGAATCGAACCTAGCAGAAAAACAGTTGCACTGACAATCAAATAGATGACATTAACAACATCAATCTCACCGGTTTTGGCTAAACTGGCGACAACAGCCAGGACAATAATTCCCAACACATCATCAATCACCGCCGCACCGACAATAATTTGACCTTCTTTAGAGTTCAGTTGTCCTAAATCAGACAACACTTTCGATGTAATTCCAATGCTGGTTGCCGTCAAAGCAGCCCCCGCAAAAATTGCTGGAATTGCCGCCGTGTGGAAAATTATCATCAAGCCCGCAGTAGCAGCGGCAAAGGGAACTGCCACACCTACGCAGGCGACAACGGTAGCTTGAATTCCGACTTGCTTGAGTTGTTTGAGATCCGACTCTAAGCCAATTTCAAACAGCAGAATAATCACGCCTAATTCAGCTAGCACTGAAATGACTTCACTCTGCGATTCAAACACACTGGTGAGGGCGGCAGGAGACAGATGATTAATCGATTGCAGAACTGTCATAATCCCTGAGTCTGAGGCTGACAGCCCGCTTCCGGGAAAAATGACCAGGTGTAAAGCAGATATTCCAATAATCACCCCTGCTACAAGTTCACCCAAAACCGGCGGAAAATCAAACTTTAGAGCCACTTCCGCGCCGATTTTACTGGCGATATAAATCACTACCAAAGTGAGCAAAACTCCGCTCATAACGATCGGCGCATTTTCTGCCTCGACTGTTGCTAACAAAGGTATGGGAGCAACTAGGGATGCCATCCCAGAACTTAA
>NZ_JAUBQD010000088.1:0-19756 GCF_036701085.1 Microcoleus sp. Pol7_A1 | reverse complement strand
TACTCATTATCAGATATTTGATTTCCCCAAGCTTCACAGTTATGGTAAATTCTCACAAATCATATAGGATTGCTATATGCGAAAATGAGCAACGCCCAGCAAGAATTGGCTCTACCCACTCAAATCCTGTCAATATTACCAGCATTTTTAACGGCATTAGCGGCAACTGCTATCTTAGTTGTCGGCGGCTTGCGGGTGATGAACGGCGGTTTGAGTATCGGGATGTTAATTGCCTATCAAAGTCTCACTCAGCAATTCCTAGGGCCTGTTAACAACCTGGTCAATTTTGGCGGCACTTTGCAAGAATTAGAAGCCGATTTAAGCCGACTTGATGACGTTTTACAAAACCCGATCGATCCAGAAGCAGATCGCGATTTTTTTAATAATGAAAACGGCCGCGGCGCGATCGCACCAGATGCTTTTCACCTGCAAGGAAGCATTGAATTGCGGAGTGTCAGTTTTGGCTACAGCCGCTTGGAAGCACCGCTAATTGAAAACTTGAACTTAACCGTAAAACCTGGTCAGCGGGTAGCGTTAGTGGGGGGCAGCGGTTCTGGCAAATCTACTATTGCCAAACTTGTGACCGGCCTTTACGAACCAATGAATGGCGAAATTTTATTTGACGGGGTTCCCCGCAATTTGATTCCGCGTTCTATCCTAGCAAATTCGCTGGCAATGGTCGAACAAGAGATATTTCTATTTGCCGGCACTGTTCGGGAAAATCTCACGCTTTGGGACCCGACAGTACCGGAAGCAGATTTAGTGCAAGCGTGCATTGATGCGGCAATTCACGAACTTATTTTGAATATGCCGGGAGGATACGATGCTCAACTCAATGAAGGGGGAACAAATATGAGCGGCGGACAGCGACAGCGCTTGGAAATTGCCAGGGCATTAGTGAGGAATCCAGCGGTGTTGGTGCTGGATGAAGCAACGAGTGCTCTGGATGCTGAAACAGAGTTAATTATCGATCGCAATTTGAGGCGTCGCGGTACTTCTTGTATTGTGGTTGCTCACCGTTTGAGTACGATTCGAGATTGCGATGAAATTATTATGCTTGCAGGGGGGAAAGTAGTTCAGAGAGGCACTCATGAGGAGTTGCAAAAGCTGGGAGGAGCTTATGCTCGTTTGGTTGGGAACGAACAATAAATAGCAGAAATACAGTAGCCAACCCGACATTACGCCAGGGAATGAATTCCCTGTCTAATAGCTAAAGTCCTCTGAAGAGGACTGAAATTATCGATGGTTTGATTGGGCTATTCAGTGTTGGCTATAGAGTCTTAGCTATTGAGTCGGTTTTAACCGACTTTAGCTATGAGACGGGGATTAAAATCCCCGGCGGATCTGTGGATTAGCCCGATCGATTCAATCGGACTGTCTTCTTTGAGGCAGGGCTTTAAACCCCTGCCCGACTTGATATTACTAATCGCAAATTACTAGCTATGCTCGATCTAAATCCTGTTAAGAAACTGCACCGAATTAAAGGAAATGAACCGCTGCTGCTGAATGACCCGCATCAGGTATGGATTGTTCGATCGGGCGCGATCGCAGTCTTTGCAGCCAAGATACAAAGTGAGAAGCCTGCGGGCAACCGCCATTATCTGTTCGGCGTCGTTGCAGGCGAGGCTTTGTTCGGCGCTGCTACCCCCCCCAACCCCCCCTTGCTAAGGGGGGGAGAAGCAGAAGGGGGGGGAGAAATTTCAAAACCAGGGTGGGGACTTCTGGCGATCGCGATCGCCGAAACGGAACTGGAACCGATCGCGATCGCAGATTGTGCCGCTTTAGTTGCTGCTGGTGACAGCAAAACCATCGCGCTTGTGGAAGGGTGGATACAGCATTTGGGAGAACGGGCGATTCCCTACGGGATAGATCCGCTTCACGCGCCGGAGGAAAAAGTTGCCCCAGAAACTGCGGTTGTAGCAGCCTCGCAGCAGATATCGCTAATTCCCGGTCAAATTCTGCGATCGCCGCCGGGAACAGTTGTTTGGGTGTGCGTCAAGTCGGGCGATGCGAGTGTCGGGGAATTGAAGTTAAATTCCGCTTCCCCAGCATTTCCCCTGGCTGGCAATATGCTGCTGGTGGCATCGGGGGAAGTTGAGGTGCAAATTTTCTCAACAGCAGAGGTGGAAAATGCCGACTGGCTGCGCGCGAGTTTCGCTTTGCTGCACGAGTATTTTTGCTGTTGCTTGAACTTGCTGGTTTCCCAGCAAAAAGCAGAGGAATTCCGGCGATTTCAGGAACGCGAACAGCTAAACCGCCAAGTAACTCAGACAGCTTTGGGAGAGTTAACCGAGGTTTTGCATCCCCGGAAAACTGCCTTGTCTGAGGAAGGAACGCCGCTGTTAATCGCTGCTGGGGCTGTGGGTAAGGCACAAGGGATCGCAGTCGAACCCCCGGCGGGTTCCGAAGACTTGAGTCGAGTTAGAGATCCGATGGAGGCGATCGCCCGATCGTCCCAATTTCGCACCCGCCGCGTGCTGCTGGTTGGAGATTGGTGGCGGCAGAACTGCGGCCCGCTATTGGCTTATACAAAGTCCGACGATCGACCAGTAGCTTTGTTGCCTGGTAAGGGATCTCGCTATACTTTGTTCGATCCGATCGATCGCACTCGCAAACGGGTAACTAAAGCAGTAGCCCAAGAGTTGTCGCCAGAAACTCTAATGTTTTACCGACCCCTGCCACTATTACTTCGCAACGCTGCGGAACTGTTTAGGTTCGGGACGAAAGGCTACGAAAAAGACATCATCGTTGCTTTCGGGCTGGGGATATTGGGAACGCTGCTGGGGATGGTGATGCCGCAAGCCACCTCGATTTTGGTCAATGATGCTATTCCCGACAGCGATCGCGTTTTACTGTGGCAGCTAGGGCTGGTGTTGTTAGTTGCCGCGATCGGACGGGCTGTATTTAGCATGGCCCAAACAATTATGACGCTGCGGATCGAAAATGCTGCCAGCGGCACTCTCCAGCCGGCAGTTTGGGATCGATTGCTGAGATTAAAACCGGCGTTTTTTCGCAGCTATTCCTCTGGCGATTTGCTGACTCGTTTATTAGCAGTAAATCAAATTCGCGCCCAACTCAGCGGCGCGACGCAGCGGACACTTTTGAACGCGATATTTTCCCTGCTGAATTTGGGGCTGATGTTTATTTACAGCCTGCCGCTGGCTTTAGTCGGAATTGGTTTAACCTTGATCGCGGTTATAGTAACAGTCACATCGAGCTTGCTCTTAATCCCAAAAGAGCGGAAGATGGAAACAGGAGAGGGCGACATTAACGGGCTGACAGTAGAACTGATCAACGGAGTATCAAAGCTGCGGGTAGCTGCAGCAGAAGGGCGAGCGTTTGCAGCTTGGGCGAAAAAATACAGCCAGCAAATCAAGCTAAGAACAGGAATTAAACGAATTGACGACAGCGTTTCAGTATTTAACGAAGCGCTGCCATTAGTAAGTTCTATCCTGATGTTTTGGTTTGCAATTCAGTTCATAGAAAACCCTAAAACAGGAGGCGACGTACTGAACATGGGCACATTTCTCGCTTTTAATTCCGCCTTCGGAACCTTTCTTTCTGGCATCACAGACTTGAGCAATACCGTAACTGATATTTTAGGAATTGTACCGCTGTGGGAGCGAGCCAAACCGATCGTTCAGGGAATCCCGGAATCTGACCCGACAAAAGCCGATCCCGGCCGCTTGAAAGGTCAAATTACGATCGATCGCGCGACTTTCCGCTACCGCGATGACGGCCCCCCAATTTTAGATGATGTCAGCATCAATATTCAACCGGGGGAATTTATCGCGATCGTCGGGACTTCGGGGAGTGGCAAATCAACTTTATTTCGGCTGTTATTGGGATTTGAAATAGCACAAAGCGGCACAGTTTATTACGACAATCAAGATTTAGCAGGCCTCGACGTTCAAGCTGTGCGGCGGCAGTTAGGAGTAGTGCTGCAAAACGGCAGAATTAATGCCGGTTCGATGTTTGACAATATCACCTGCGGGGCGCTGGTAACGCAGGAGGAAGCTTGGGAAGCCGCCAGAATGGCCGGTTTAGCTGCCGATATCGAACAAATGCCGATGGGAATGCACACGGTTGTCAGCGAGGGCGGCACGAATCTTTCGGGAGGACAGCGGCAAAGATTGTTAATTGCCCGCGCGATGGTTGTCAAACCAAAGGTTATCCTGATGGATGAAGCTACGAGTGCTTTGGACAATCACACGCAG
This sequence comes from Microcoleus sp. Pol7_A1, assembly GCF_036701085.1. NCBI lineage: Bacteria > Bacillati > Cyanobacteriota > Cyanophyceae > Oscillatoriales > Microcoleaceae > Microcoleus > Microcoleus sp. Pol7_A1. Next base: position 15,539 of record NZ_JAUBQD010000088.1, on the reverse strand, counting down.
GCGATCGTTACTGAGAGTTTGGATAAGTTAAATGTTACCCGAATTGTCATCGCCCACCGCCTGAGTACGATTCGCAATGCCGATCGCATTTATGTAATTGAAGCAGGCCGTTTAGTGGAAGTCGGTTCCTTTGAAGAATTGATCGAACAGGGAGGATTATTTGCGAGATTAGTTGAGCGACAGTTAGAGTAGAGATTAAACATAAAACCATTCTCAAGAACGGGCAAGATGCCCGTTCCACAAGAAATTCACTCTTTGTGGAACGGGCATCTTGCCCGTTCATAAAAGCTTTATTAAAAATGGTGTAACATCTCATATCAATTCCGGTGTAACCCGAATGATATAGAGGAGACGGCAGTGCCGTGTCCCTACCGAAAATAATATTGTAGGGACACGGCACTGCCGTCTCCTAATTTTGGCTACTAATAATTCCGATGCTACCGGATTTGATATCAATTACATCCGTTACATCCGTTACATAATCCGCTGCCGAACTGCTTATTCTTTGGTCAGCAAATCGGGCAACCACAACAAAATTAGCAATAGCAAACAGGCGATAACTAAACCAACGCTAAATATTGTAGCGTTACCCATACCGGGGGCTTGCTGCATCAGGTATACGGGCTGTATTGCATCCATGTTTTTTGTAGATAAGGTAAGCTAGAACCCCGACTTCTTTAAGAAGTCGGGGTTAGGGAAAAATTACTTTTTGCCAAATGAGAACATACGATCTATTGCACATCCAAACTTCTCGAAAAAACCATCATCATCATCACATTTTTTGCCACTTCCACCACCAGCAACAGCTTCCAATTCACGATCAGACAACTCGCATGAATTATCTGACTGACTCTGATGCTGGAGTTCCCGATCTTGCGAGACTTCTTGAAAAGAATGATTGACGCTTTCAAATTCCAAAGACATGAGATTTGCTCCTGATTGAATTGTTTGTGTCTGGTAACTGTTTATAGTTTATGAAATTACCCGGCTAAAGTAGCTAGCTCAAAGTTGAGTTTTGAACCTATAAAAAAACTAGCTTGAACTAGCCTGTCGTTGAGAAGATTACCTAAACTTTTGGCTAGGTATCGCCGATCGCATACAACTATAGAGTGGTCTGTTTGCCAACCCTCTTGGGGCGAAGGATTCGGGTGAATATCTCATCGGAAACACCCGAATTGTCGTTCAATTTTTCAGCGACAGGATTTGCTGAGAGCGAATTTCTGGAAATTATTAGGCAGAATCACTCCCCTAGTCCTTCAGAAACTCCCCGTACCAATTCCATACCGGCTTGTTTAGCGACTTGTCTAGCAGCAAATCGTATAACATGAGGAGCAGCGATGCGAACACCAATACCAATCAGGAGAGGTAGGAATCCACCATTAACTTGTTCCAGCTCATCATCACTTAACTCAGTTGAAAGACCTTCTTCATCCTTTAATAAATGAGAACGAGCAATATTTAGATCTGAAGTATCTGACTGACCATGATTGACGCTTTCAAATTCAAAAGACATGAGATTTGCTCCTAATTGAATTATTTATGTCTGGCAGATGAGTGGGAGTTAATTACATGGATTTTAAACAATGTAAATACTCCCACTTTGTGAAGATGTCAATTAACTACTAACTTTTCACATCTTTCGGGAGATTATTTGACATAATCAGTCCCGTAGTCCTTCACGAATACCCCGTCCAATTCCCTGGCCAATTCTATAAGGAGCTTGAACAATATCAGTGACGAACTTGGCAGGACCTTGGAAGAAATTACCCAGATCGGTTCCTATATCACCTCCATTTATAGCTTCAAGATCGCGCTCATCCAGTTCACCATCAGCCAACTAGTTTGTGTGATTTTCAGACTTAAAAAGCAGGTCATGATTGGTAGTGTCAGACATGGTTTTCACCCTCGCAAATAAAGTTTGTTGTCATGGAATTAAACTGTTGGATTGCTTAATTCCTCTTTCATTTTTTTAGTATATTAAATTTCCCTGCTAAAGTAGCTAGCTCAAAGTTGAGTTGTGAACCTATCAAAAAGCTAGCTAATAACTGGCTATAAAATCGGGTAACAACCTAAACTTTTGGGTAGGTAACGCCGATCGCCTACAACGATAGACTGGTAAGACTCTCCTGTGATGAGTCAAGCCTGCTTCCTATTGAGCGTTCCCAAAGTGCGATCGGCAATTAAGAAAGCCCTAAGAGTAGTACAAAAAAAGGGCGATCGCACTCCAAGAGGCAATTGTGCGATCGCCCGAGAGTCAAGAAAGCTGCTGACATTATTTAACAAGCTGTAGTGAGAAGTGCTATGGGTATTGAGATACATTGCACTTTCCCGCAATCAACATTGCACCACTCCGAAGATCGGATCTGTGGGTAGAACCAATGAATTTACCATCTGGGTTGCTTAAGATTTAAATATCGATTTAAGCAGATTGAGGCGATCGCGCGATGGCAGAAAGAGCGATCGGGCTAACTCTCTAAATCCAAACCCCAGAATCCTATGCTGTATTCTCCATTTAAGCGACTCAAATCGACCCACTCTAGGCTCACTCCTGTTTTCCTAGCTTCCATTTCCCTGTTTCTATTCACCACTGCTCCCCTATTAACTCCTGACTCTCTATTCCCAGCGATCGCTCAAACTACTGATGCTCGTCAAGCAGAAGCCGATCGGCTATTGCAGCAGGGAATTCAACAATATCAGAATCGTCAATTTCAAGCTGCATTGAACTCCTGGCAACAGGCGCTGCAAATTTATCGCGCCCTTAAAAATCGCCACAAAGAGGGTTGGGCACTGGGCAATTTGGGAGTCGCCTACGGCGATTTGGGCAGCTATGCCAAAGCAATTGAGTATGGACAGCAACACTTAATCATCGCCCGCGAAATTAAAGACCGCGAGGGGGAAGGGGCAGCACTGGGCAATTTGGGAGTCGCTTATCTCTTCTTAAACAATTACGCCAAAGCGATCGAGTATACCCAGCAGAGTTTAGCCAACGCCCGCGCTATTAAAGACCACCCAAGTGAATGTCTGGCACTGGTCCGTTTGGGACTCGCTTACTTCCATCTAGGCAACTACGCCAAAGCGATTGAGTTTGGACACCAGAGTTTAGCGGTCGCCCGCAAAATTGAATATCGCCAGGGAGAATATGTGGCACTGGTCAATTTGGGACTCGCTTACCGCTTTCTAGGCAATGATGCCAAAGCGATCGAGTACACACAGCAGAGTTTAACCATCGTCCGCGAAATTAAAGACCGCAAGGGAGAAGGTGCGACATTGGGGCATTTGGGACTCGCTTACCTCAACCTGGGCAACTATACCAAAGCGATCGAGTACATCCAGCAGAGTTTAGCGATCGCCCGCGCCATTAAAGACCGCCCGGGGGAAGGTGAGGCACTGGGCAGTTTGGGAGCCACTTACCTCAACCTGGACGACTATGCCAAAGCGATCGAGTACGACCAGCAGAGTTTAGCGATCGCCCGCGCCATTGAAGACCGCGAGGGGGAAGGTGAGGCACTGGGCAGTTTGGGAGCGGCTTACTTCTATCTAGGCAACTACGCCAAAGCGATCGAGTACAACCAGCAGAGTTTAGCGATCGCCCGCGCCATTAAAGACCGCCAGAGCGAAGGTGAGGCACTCAACGATCTCGGGTTGACGTTCTTGAAAGCTGGCAACCTCGCAGAAGCTGGAAAAATCCTCGTGCAGGGGATTCAAGTGTGGGAATCGATGCGTCAAATGCTCGGCTCCAACGACGCGAATAAAGTCTCCATCTTTGAAGGACAAGCTCGCACTTATCGGGCTTTACAACAAGTCCAGGTGGCTCAGAATAACCCGATCGCCGCCTTAGAAATTGCCGAACGGGGACGTGCCCGTGCCTTTGTCGATCTACTGACACAGCGACTATCGTCAAGTGATGCCAGTTCGGTCATCGCTACTGCTCCCAACCTGGATCAAATCCGACAAATCGCTAAAGCACAGAACGCCACTTTGGTGCAGTATTCCATCATCTACGACAACTTCCAGATTCAGGGCAAACAAGAAACGCGAGAATCTGCGATTTACATTTGGGTTATTCAACCGACAGGCGAAATTACCTTCCGCCAAGTTGACATCAAACCCCTTTGGCAAAAACACAACGCCTCTCTAGCCAGCTTGATCGTTGGCAATCAAGAATTCCTTGAGGTTCGTAGTCGCAGCAGTCTTGGCTCCACAAAACCCGAACCCAACTTCAACTTAGGGATGCTGCATCAACTGCTGATCGATCCCATTGCCAATCTGCTCCCAAAAGACCCCAACGCCCATGTCATTTTCATTCCCCAAGGTTCCCTGTTCCAAGTGCCATTCCCCGCTCTCCAGGATGCCAACGACAATTACTTAATCCAAAAACACACCATTCTCACCGCCCCCTCGATTCAAGTTTTGGCATTAACCCGACAACAACGACAGAAGCTAGCGAGTCAGCCATCCAACAGCGGAAAAGCTCTAGTATTGGGGAATCCCACGATGCCGAGCGTGTCTCTGTCTCCGGGAGAACCCAAACAGCAATTGTCTCCTCTACCTGGAGCCGAAGCCGAAGCCAGAGCGATCGCCTCTATGCTAAACACTGAAGCCATCACAGGCGCTCAAGGTACAAAAGCTGCGATCGTTCAAAAAATGCCCCAGGCATCGACTATTCACCTAGCAACGCATGGATTGTTGTATGATGTGCGCGGATTGGCAAGTGCGATCGCGCTAGCTCCTTCTGGCAAAGATGACGGCTTATTGACCGCAGAAGAGATTTTCGACATGAAACTGCAAGCAAACTTAGTTGTTTTGAGTGCTTGCAACACTGGAGAAGGCAGAATTACCGGGGATGGCGTGATTGGTTTGTCGCGATCGCTCATTTCGGCAGGAGTTCCCAGTGTGATCGTCTCCTTGTGGAGGGTTCCCGATGCGCCTACATCCGAATTAATGCAGGCATTTTATCAAAATCTTCACAAAAACCCGAATAAAGCACAGGCATTGCGACAAGCTATGTTAACCACAATGAAAGCGCATTCTAATCCGCGAGATTGGGCAGCGTTCACGTTGATTGGGGAGGCAGATTAAGCTTCTTAGGACTTACGAATAAATACCAAATAAACCAGGTTTTTTACTCCTTGTTAAAGGCTAGAATGCAGTATTTTCGTCCAACCAGGTTTCTGCATCTAGGACTAAAGTTTGTAGTGAGGACGACCGTCTTCTTTCATAAAATTATCAGGGAAAAAAGATGATTCAACAATCAAATATGATTCGCGTTTTAATTGCCGACGATCATGCGATCATGCGACAGGGTTTAGCCGCTTTGCTGGAACAAGAAGCAGATCTAACAGTTGTTGCAAAAGCTAGCAACGGACAGGAAGCATTAACAATGTTCCGTCAATATCAGCCAGACGTGACGCTAATGGATGTGCGAATGCCACAAATGGATGGAGTCGAGGCCATTACTGCCCTTTGTACTGAATTTGAAGCTGCCCGCATCGTCGTGTTCACTGCTTATGATGGTGATGAAGATATTTATCGCGGGCTGCGGGCTGGTGCCAAAAGTTATCTGCTCAAAAATACCGAACCTGACGAACTTTTTTTGGCAATTCGCACGGTTGTTAGCGGTAAAAAGTACATTCCCAGCGCTGTTGGCGCTAAACTAGCCGATCGCATGGACAATGCTCAATTGAGCGATCGCGAATTAGAAGTCATCCGCCTCATAGTCGCTGGTAAAAGCAACAGCGAGATTAGTGAAGTTCTGCACATCAGCGAAAGTACCGTCAAGTTTCACATCAACAATATTTTGGGCAAATTAGGAGTTAGCGATCGCACGCAGGCAGCGATTGCCGCCTTAAAACGGGGAATTGTCAGCCTGTAGTTTAATTATCAGTATTTTTTAGTGAGAAATATGAATATTATGGGAACAAATAATGATAAATAAGACCTTAAGTTTTACGTCAAAACTTTTGATATAGGCTAAGCTGGAACTCATAGGACAAATTAGCCCTTATCAAAAAAATGCTTGATTCATTTTTGTCCAAGTCTCAAGTCAAAGTCCGCGTTTTAAAACACTTTGCAGCCGCTGTTTCGGCGTCTTTAGCACTTATTGCAACAACCAGTTTGAAACCCTCGCCGGTATTAGCAGCTAGCAATATCCCCCTCGCAAATGAAACCTCGACTCAGTTAGTCGCAAAACCTGATTCTAGCTTGCAGTTAGGGCAGTTACGCAGCACTGTTCCCGTGCAGACAATGCAACTCGATCCGGGCGAATTTATTCCGATCGCGATCGGCGGTATGATAATTATTCTGGTGCTGCCGCTATTTTTTGGCGGGTTAGTGGTAATTGGCGATCGCGAAGTTGGCATTGTCAGTAAAAAGTTTAGCTTCGACGGCAAGTCTTTACCGCCCGGAGATTTAATTGCCTTAAACGGAGAAGCGGGATATCAAGCTGATACTTTGCCCCCCGGTTGGCACTGGGGTTATTGGCCTTTGCAGTACAACGTTCGCAAAGAGTCTCTGACTGTAGTTCCCCAAGGTGAAATTGCTCTCATTATCGCAGCAGGTGGTCAGTCAATTCCACCGCAGCGCATCCTCGGCAAAATCACAGAATGCGACAATTTTCAAGATGCTCGCAAATTCCTCCTTGGGGGCGGCGAAAAAGGTAGGCAACTCGGCATCGTGACTGGCGGTAGCTATAGAATTAATACAGCATTATTTACAGTAATTACAGCGGCTAATGCGGCCAAACACGGGATGACAGCCGAACAGTTGAAGCTGTACACAATTGCCCCGGACAAAGTGGGAATTGTCACAACTTTTGACGGCGTTCCGATTCAAGATGGCGAAATTGCCGGCCCGATTATTCCGAATCACGACAACTTCCAAAACGCGCAAAAATTTATCACCGCTGGCGGGCGGCGCGGTTTGCAGGAACAGGTTTTGCTTTCCGGTTCGTGGAACTTAAATCCTTGGTTTGTCGGGGTTGACCAAGTGGCGATGACCGAAATCCCGATCGGCTATGTCGGCGCGGTGATTTCTTATGTCGGTAAAACCTCAGAAGATGTTAGTGGCGCTGCTTTCACTCATGGAAATTTAGTAAATGTGGGCAATAAAGGGGTTTGGGTGACACCTCTTTATCCGGGGAAACATCCGCTAAATACTCGCATTTTGAAAGTAGAGTTAGTGCCGACTACTAATATAGTATTGAACTGGTCGGGAAAAACAGAAAGGCACAGTTACGATTCTAAACTTTCGTCTTTAACCGTGCGTTCTCAAGACGGTTTTGCCTTTGATTTAGAAGTAGCTCAGATTATTCACGTTGGAGCTTTGGATGCTCCGAAAGTCATCTCTCGCGTCGGTTCGATGCAGAATTTAGTTGACCACGTTTTGCAGCCGACAATCGGCAATTATTTCCGCAATTCGGCTCAAGCTTATTCTGTATTAGATTTTCTCTCCGCAAGAAGCGGCAGGCAAGCGGAAGCCGCCGAGTATATCAAAGCAGCTTTGCGCACCTACGACGTGCAGGCAATTGATACTTTAATCGGGGATATTTTGCCGCCTGCAGAGTTGATGCAAACTCAAACAGATCGCAAAATTGCTGAGGAACAGTGCAAGACTTATGAGGTGCAGCAAGTAGCACAAACTCAGCGGCAACAATTGGTGCGGGAAACGGCGCTGGCTGAGATTCAACAAGAGATGGTGAAATCGGAACAAGGCGTGAAAATTTCTGAGTTGAAAGCGAATTCTCAGGTGAAACAAGCTCAAGGCGAAGCTGAGTCGATTCGGGTGAAGGGAAATGCTCAAGCTGAAGCTTATCGCGCGGGTGTTGTGGCTTTGGGAGGTTCTGGTTATACGGCTTTGCAGTTAATGCAAATTATAGGCGATCGCAACGTGCGAGTTGTGCCAGATGTTGCGGTTAGCGGCAACGGTAGCAGTGGGGGTTTAGTTGACGGTTTGTTGGGGATGATGATGTGGAATCAAACGAGCAAAAATGGAGAAAATGGAGCAGAATTACCTGTAGTTAACCTACAGAAATCGGAACCTGCGGCCAAGTTATCGGTAGCCAAGGTGAATTCTGTTAAGCCAACCGTTGCGAAGTCTGATACTGTTGCAGACTCTGATATGGCTCCGCTGTTTGATGAATTGCCGTTTGACGATCGATCTTTTAGTTAGGCTGTGCAGTTTGTAGTGAGAACGATCGTCCTCTATGAAAACTTTTAGTCAATAAGGATTGAATTCCTGACTACAAACAATTTTAGGCAGCATTACCAACAACTTGATGCAGTGGAAAGAAAACAGCCTGCGAGACACTCAAAAACTCTGCAAATTTTTGTATTTGTTCAGTTGTAATTTGACGCTTTTCATGGAGGATATCTGAGACAATAGACTCTGTTTTAAAAAGAGGAACTAGGTCTTTTTGTCTCAGGTCAAATTCTTCGATTCAAGCTTTTAACAGTTCTACCCCATAAATGTCAGGTATGGGTTCTAAAGTTTGCTCGTATTCATAAACCAGAGTTCCAAGTACGTTTAGATAGTCGCGTTCGTCTGAAGTCAGTTCGCCTTTGTCCAACAGAGAATCGATCGCTTTTTGAGTTGCAATTAATTCCTCCTCAGCAGTTATGGGTCGGGGAGGAAATGTTTTGAGTAGTTCGATATAAGCGCTAGAGTTGTTCATGTGATTATCCTATATTAAGAAAGTAATGTTTGATCATTGTAGTTGAATGCTTGGATTGTTTAACCGCAGATCAACGCCGATTAACGCGGATATAATTTAGTTATTTATCACTGATAACTCTTGAGGCAATTGATCGCTATTGAAAACTTTGTACCGATCGCAGTACAATCGATCGATATTGCATCTGAGGAATCTCCCATGTCAGAACCGTTTTCCACTGAGATTAGCGATCGCATCTGCACTCACATGAACGAAGACCACGCTAGTGCTGTAGTGCTCTACGCTCAAGCATTTGGCGACCAACCGCAGGCAACGGAAGCTCAAATGCTCGCTATTGATGCCAACGGCATGGATTTAACCGCTAAAGTTAATGACGAAACAGTGCCTGTCAGAGTTAAATTCGATCGCACTTTAAAAGACGCCGAAGATGCTCACCACACTCTCATTGAAATGGTGAAACAAGCTCGAAAAGTTGCTAAGTAGTCAATTGCGTACTAGGCTGTTATAATTTTAACGTTTGCAGTACGGAATTTAGTCCGCTTAAATAGTTGTTAAGGACTAACATCCTTACTATAAACCTTTAGTTGGGTTAAATCATTTTAAGGACTAAAATCCTGACTGCGAACAAAATATTTAATAAAGTTGAATTTCCCTCTACAAGATCCAATAAAATGACAGAAAATTACCCAAACCCCAAAGAATTAGATGCCGTCAAGGCTAGTAAAAATAACCATTTCGAGGCCCTCGTAAAACGACTAGATTTGATGATTCGCGCCCGCTATTCGCTGCTGTACATTGTCGGCGCGGAGGAGGAACCTGTCGAAGCCGTAATTGCCCAAGTAGCGCTGCAAGTAACTCCCGCGCGCCGGGTGTTGTTATGGGATCTTGTGCGCGGGTGGGAGGATAACGGTTCTGGGAAAGGTTCGGTAATGGCGGCGCTCGATCGCGTCAGCAAAACTGCTGTTGAAGAATATACCATATTTGTACTGCGGGATTTGCACCCTGTTTTGAAATATCCATACAGCGAAAAAAGCGCGGCAGTAGTGCGAGAATTGCGGAATTTAACGCGGGAATTGAAGCGCAGCAAAAAAACTATAGTTCTTACTTCTCACACGCTGGAATTGCCGGAGGAATTGAAAGAAGAAGTCACAGTAATTGATTTTCCTTTGCCCAACGTCCAAGAAATCGACAGTTTAATTTCCCACGTTGTGGAAAAGCCGCAACAGTTGCAAGTTAGCGGTTTAGCAAGGGAACAGTTGGTTAAAGCTTGTCAGGGTTTGAGTCGCGCTAGAATCGGGCGGGTTTTGGCTAAAGCTTTGGCGGCAAAACAGCAAATTAACGAGTCGGATATTGACGGAGTTTTGGAGGAAAAACAGCAAGCAATTCGCCAAACGGGAATTTTGGAGTTTTTCAACTCCCGAGAATCCCTGAAAAGTGTGGGCGGATTGGAGAATTTGAAGCAGTGGGTAAAGATGCGGCAAGATGCTTTTACTGATGAAGCGCGCCGCTACGGTATACCGAATCCGAAAGGAGTTTTGTTAGTAGGAATTCAAGGAACGGGCAAATCTTTATCTGCGAAAACAATTGCTTGCGAATGGCGTTTGCCGCTGCTACGATTGGATACTGGGAGATTGTTTGGCGGCGTGGTCGGGGAAAGCGAAAGCCGCGTCAGGCAAATGATACAATTAGCAGAGGCGATCGCACCTTGCGTTTTGTGGATCGATGAAATAGATAAAGCCTTCGGCAACATTATCAGCGGTGGCGACGGCGACTCGGGAACTTCGCGCCGGGTATTCGGCAGTTTGATTACTTGGATGCAGGAAAAAACCAGTCCGGTTTTTATCGTCGCAACTGCAAATAACGTGCGGATTTTGCCTGCCGAGTTGCTGAGAAAGGGCAGGTTTGATGAAATTTTCTTTTTAAATTTGCCCTCAGAATCGGAACGGCAAGATATTTTTAAAGTGCATTTGCAGCGACTGCGGCCGACTAGATTGCGCGAGTTTGATTTGGGAGTTTTGGCGAAACGCGCTGAGAATTTTAGCGGCGCAGAAATTGAACAAGTGGTAATAGATGGGTTGTATCGGGCTTTTGGAACGTTTGTAAACGGACAGCGCCGGGATTTGATGACGGAGGATATTTTGAGGTCGATCGAGGATACTGTACCTTTAGCTGCGATCGCGCGATCGCAAATTGAAGATTTGAAGCGCTGGGCGGCGGAAGCGGGAGCGAGAACAGCATCTAACGATACTCACTTAATTGATGAATTGAAACGCTACAGTCAGCGGCGAAGGGATGCGATCGACAATTAACCCTATTTCGCATCTGTTTGTAGTCAGGACTTTAGTCCTTATTCCTAATTCACCAAAACTTGCTCGGACTAAATTCCTCCCTACAAACCCAACCTAAAAATATCCGCATAAATCGAATTTCCCTCAACCATTCTCTCCGCATCCGGCGAATCGTAAACCACCAACAGCGAATTCTGCCCCCCTAAATAGGGAAACAGGCTCAATCCCTCAGCATTGTCCGCACCCACCTTAAAAGGCAAATCAAACAATACCTCCAAATCTCCCCCATCTTGCCCAGTAATACTGTCGCCCGATCGCCCTAAAATTCCCTTTAACCGAAAAACCCTCATCTCCCCAGATAAAGTCATCGTCGGCCCGGCTAAAACAATTAAATCTTCCCCATTCCAGCACAATTCTCGCACGCCCAAACCGTTCAAATCGACAAAATGTTTGTTGTACAATTTCCCTCCTTCCCCAATTGCCTTAAGCCTTAAAACTCCCGGTTCTGCCTCTTCAACTTCTATCTCTAAAATTATCGCCCAACCCCGCAACACCGGCCCCCGCAAACCGAGCAAAATGCGATCGCCCCGCACCGCTAACCCTTCAATATCAAAGCCATTTTCTTTACTCGGAATCGGCACAGATAAATATAGACCGAGGTGGCTGTCATCTTTGAGCGCGTCTGTCAGCAAATTCCCCGTTTCTGTCCGCTGAAGGCATCCAACTTTCTGTTCCCTTTGACTGTCTGGATGAGAAATTGACTCGCACAAAATCCCGTCTTTCATAGGAATGCGCGCCAGCAAATAGCGGTTGAATTCTGTCTCGATTTGTGCTAATCTTTCAATGTCTTTTTCGGGGCTTTTGCCTTTAGCTTTTTTGCGTTTTGTGCTGTGAGAACCTACCAGCCAAAGATAATCGCTGCTGAAATCAATTCCTTCGATATCGATTTCTGATTCTCCCGAAAGTTCGAGAAAATCTGCGATCGCAAATCTTTGATGTTCTCCAAAAATATGAGGCGCGACAGGCGACAAACGCTCGATCGAAGTCGTTTCATCGGAACCCAGCCACAAATGGCCATCGGGAGTTAAAGCAACAGCGGATAAGTCTGTAATAATATCAGCGACTTCGCTGTTTAATTGCAGCATCAGCCGGCCGAGCAAAAAGGATTCTGGCATAATTATTAGGATCAAAACTATTCTTAGGGTAAGTCATTATAGTTAAACCTGCTTGAAACTGAGATCTTGCCACAGGTGTAATAGTCCGCCGGGAATTCCTTCTCCGTCTCAAAGCTTGCATTCAGTTAAAACTGAAATGTTGCACCATTATCAATAAAGCTTTTATGGGCGGGCTAGGAGCAACGGCCCACAAGAAAATTTAATTTTTGTGGAACAGGCATCTTGCCTGTTCATCACAGAGGTGCAAGATTTGAGTTAAAACCGACTGAAAACTAAAACAGAAAACTAAAACAGATATCCTCCTCAAGCCTCATAGCAAGAACTTCCGTTTTGAGATAAGGATTTTAACCCCTAGCGGGCCAAACCGCAGTCGGCGGTAATTATTCAGCAAACCGAACCTCCACAGACGGATAACACCCTAATTGAATCATTAACATTGCCGTTACGTTTCGTTACGATAAGGAGACAGAGAGAAAAACCTCTCCTTCGTAAAATCAGAGGTAGCCATTATGAACGGTACATTTCGCGTCGGCAACCTGTTTGGGATTCCCTTCTTTGTCAACGCATCTTGGTTCCTAGTTCTGGGTTTAGTAACCTGGCAATACGGCGGTGCACTAGCTGCCCTGTTTCCCACATTGGGCCCCGTAGCGCCCTGGATGTTGGGATTATTCACAGCGTTGCTGTTATTTGCTTCCGTCTTAGCCCACGAATTAGGACACAGTTGGGTAGCCATCAAACAGGGAATTGGCGTGAAATCGATTTCGCTATTTCTGTTTGGGGGACTGGCTAATTTAGAAAGAGAATCCAAAACCCCAGCCGAAGCATTTTGGGTAGCCATTGCAGGCCCGTTGGTCAGCTTATTTTTATCCGGTTTGTTAGCAGCGATCGGCATCGGTGCTGGTCTCACAGGCCCCGCAGCCGCGATCGTCGGACTTTTAGCTTCCATCAACTTAGCTTTAGCCTTATTTAACTTAATTCCCGGTTTGCCCCTCGACGGCGGCAACATCCTCAAAGCGATCGTCTGGAAAATTACCGGCAACCCTTACAAAGGTGTAATTTTTGCTAGCCGCGTCGGTCAAATAATTGGTTGGATTGCCATTGCTACAGGCATATTCGGCAATATTTGGAATCTAGTAATCGGTTGGTTCTTACTGCAAAATGCCGGTCAATCTGCCCAATATGCCACAGTCCAAAATGAACTGGCAGGCTTGACAGCCGCAGATGCTTTGACCCCCGAAAGCCCGATCGTCCCAGAACACTTATCCCTCAGAGAATTTGCCAACAATTACGTTATCGGTAGCGCTCATACCTGGCGTCGGTTCCTAGTTACTGACGATGCGGGACAATTGGTAGGGGCGATCGACCTTGACGACCTCAAAACCATTACTACCGGACGCTGGCCCGAAGTTTTAGTGAAAGAACTCGTGAAGCCGATCGAATTTTCCACAACAGTCAAACCAGAATTATCCCTCCTCGAAGTCGTCACCCTTCTGGAACAGCTAAAAGTACAAGAACTCCCCGTCATTCGTGAAAACGGTGTCCTCGTCGGACTTGTAGAAAAAGCTGAAATTGCCCGCCTGCTGCAAAAACGAGCCGAAGCGAACCCTGCTTGATATCCTCAGATACTTGACAAATAACAGTTAGCCCCCTCGATTTCCCTTGACCAAAAGGGCGATCGGGGGGGTTAACTATAGCTTCAAAAAAAGTAAAGTCAAACACTAAATTATTAAGAGCAAATCAAGCATGATAATTATCATACTTTATTGAGGATCTGAGCGAGGATTTATGCCATTTCAGGACTCTTGTCGCAGCAGCTAAAATATACTGTTCGGGAAGCATCTCTGCAGAGATGCTCCCTACAGCAACTTTATAGGTAAGGTGAGCTTCGGCGCACCCTACAGTTCAATTTCAGCAATCAAATCGAGTATTTTTTGATAATCAAAATTATATAGATGATTCATCATAACTTCGGCAACAACATCATTATCGCTGCGGATTTGCTCAATTATTGTAGCAATCAAGTTGAAGTCAGCCTGACGGACGGCCTGTTTTAGATTGTTTGTCCATTCTGGGGAAACTTTCGGCATCGAGTCAAGCGTAAATATTGCTGCACTATCAGAGATTTTTTCTGTTACCCTATTTGAATTCTCCGATAAATCATTGACTTCAAGATATTTATTGATGACTTCAACAGGGGCGGCTGCGGTAACAACTTGAATGTCAAACTTGAAGACTGTGCCGCGTCCTACTTCGCTTTCGACGGTAATGTCGCCGCCCATTAATTTTATGAACTCGCGGCTGATATTTAATCCTAATCCCGTACCTTTTTGAACTTTTTTCCCCGATGAACTTTGCACGAACAATTCAAATATGCTCTCTAATTCTTCGGGGGAAATGCCAAAGCCTGTATCCACAATTTCAAAGTAAATAACAAGCGTTTTTTTATTTTTAATTTTGTTTAATCTTTCGCCTGTAGGCTTAGTTATTCCTTCTCGATCGTGCCTTAATGTGACTGAAACCGAACCTTTTTCGGTAAATTTAACCGCATTATCTAATAAATTAATCAGCACTTGTCGCAACTTAATCTCATCACTTTTCACGTATTGGGGAACATCGGATGAGCATTCAATAATTAATTGCAATCCTTTATTTTGCGCGCGAATTTGGAACATATTTTGCAGGTCGCCCAGCAAGCGGTACAAGTCAAAGTTTTTGGCGTTGAGTGTCATGCGCCCAGCTTCAATTTTAGATAAGTCTAAGACTTGATTGATCAGTTGGAGCAGGTGTTCTCCGCTGCGGCGAATAATTTGGATATTTTCTTTTTCCGGCACACTTAAATTAGCGCTGGGTTCCATTAATTCAGCGAAGCCGAGAATGGCGTTGAGGGGGGTTCGCAATTCGTGGCTCATGTTGGCGAGAAAGATGCTTTTAGTTTTGTTGGCAGCTTCTGCGGCTTCTTTGGCTTGTTTGAGTTCTTGTTCTGCTTGTTTGCGATCGCTGGTATCAATAATTATGCCGTGCCAGACAATATCTCCATTTTCGCGCAATTCTGGTCGAGAATAACCTTGCAGCCATTTGAGTTTTCCCGATGCTGTCACAATCCGCCACTCGTGGGAAAATGGTTCGAGAGAGGTCGCACTTTTGACAATTGCCTCGAAGTGACTGGAGCGATCGTCCGGGTGCATTTGTTCGTAGAATAAAGCAGAGTTGTTCTGGATTTCATCCGGCTCTAATTCTTGAATTTCTCGGCACAGAGGACTGATATACTCCATATTGACTGAGCCGTCGGGATGCTGCACTAATATGTAAAGTTCTCCGGGAACAGTGTTAGCTAAGGAATGAAAATTTAATAACATCAGCGATGTATAATAAATAAATGAGTGAATATGAATAGGTTTATGTTTCGGT